>CAYRPT010000585.1:0-3177 GCA_964425895.1 uncultured Solibacteraceae bacterium
CGACTTGGCGCGGCCCGCTACCCGAAAAGGGCTCGCAACTGCGAAAGTCGGGCTAACCGCGCGGCTGGGCGCCTCCGGCGCAGAGGCCGCATGTCATTGATAAAAGGGGAGATTCACAAGTTTTCCCGGGCGAGTGGTGCATGGCCGGCGCCGGAACTCGCTGGTCGCTACCGGCTGCATACTCCCGACTCCCGGCTTCCTCTCAGTTAGCCGCCAGCTCGAGATTTCCCCCGCGCGAGGGGACTTCCATGAGACGGATGAAGCGGTCGCGGTCCGCTTCGAAAGCAGCGAGTTGGGCGGCGCTCAGCTTGGCCGAGCGGGGCGGCTTGAGCCGCTCGAAATCAAGATACTTCCCGTTCTTTCGAAGCCGGAAATCGAGGTGCGGGCCGGTGGAAAGCCCCGTGGACCCGACCAAACCGATTCGCTGACCTTGCGAGACGCGGGCGCCGGTCCGGACGAGGCGCCGGGAGAGGTGCATATATTGCGTCTCGAAACCGCCGTCGTGCTCGATCCTGATCAGGTTTCCAGCCCCGCCCGAGTAGCCGGAAAACGTCACCCGGCCCGAAGCCACGGTTTGAACCGCCGAGCCCGCCGGCGCGGCGTAATCCGTGCCATAGTGCGGCCGGCGGATCTTCAGCACCGGGTGAAACCGCCGGTGCGAGAAGCGGGAACTCACCCGCGCCTCGAACTTGAGGGGCGAGCGCAGAAACGCCGCTTCCAGGGAGCGGCCGTCGCGGGAGTAATAGCGCGGCTTCCCAAGTTCATCGGGGAAAAGGTAGGCGTCGTGTTCGACGCCGGCATTGACATACTTGGCGGCGAGCACCCGCAGATACGTGGGCGGCTGACCGTTAAGATACTGTTTCTTCTCGACCAGCACGCAGAACCGGTCTCCCTGGCGTGGATCGGCATAGAAGTCCAGATCCCAGGCGAAGATCTCGGCGATCCGGAGCGCCAACTCGGCCCGCTCGCCAGCGAGTTCAATGCTTTCGAACAGCGAGCCTTGGAGCGTGCCGCAAAACGAGCCTGCGTGGATCACTCCGGGAATCTCCTCGACGGCGGCGTGGTAACCTCCGCCCGACAAGGAGAGCATCAAACGGTGATCCGGGTCGATCCCATACTCGACGGACGCCAGCGCACCGTTGGGGTCGCGCGTGAGGATCAGTTCGCCGCCGGCGCGGAATTTCCTGACATCGAAGACGTGGCGTGCGGCAGCGATCATCCTGGCCTTGGCCTCGGCATCGACTCCCGCCCGGTCCAGCAGGTCGTCGAGCGTGTCGCCTCTTCGGATGGGAAGACTCTCCGATCGCGGCTCCGGCGCCGGTGGCTCCGCCTCCACTGCGGGGAGCGGGGAGAACACCGGTTCGACCGGCCTGGAATTCGTCCGCCAGGAGATGGCGGTCACGCCGGCTCCGATGGTGCCGACGGCCACGAGGCTGGGGATCACTCGCGTCGTCCAGCTCATCGTTCCACTCTATGCGCTAGGGGCGGAGCAGGTCAACCCGTTCTGAGCGCTAACCGCGCGGCTGCGCGCTCTCCGGCGCAGAGGCCGCACGTCATTGATAGAAGGGAACATTCACCAATGTTCCCGGGAGAGCGGGCCAGCCGGGCCGAGATGCCGCCCGCCGATAGGACTTCGATACCAGACGTCATAAGGTGAACGCGTGGCCACCCCGCGCGATCTCCCTCATGAGATACCTTCTCTGAGGCGCCGATGTAAGAGACGGAACCTATATGTTCTGTCGGGGTGTTCCCCGTGGGCCTGAGGACAGGCCCCGAGACCGATCATGAGATTCTCGGTAGGGCAGGAGTTGGAAGGGCTGGAGTTTCTCCGCATCCTCCAGCCATCCAAAAACAGCGTAGCGTACGTCGTGCGTGACGCCATCAGCCAGCGTCTCGAGTACCTGAAGCTGGTTCCCGACAGCTTACTGCAGGATGAGCAGACTCTCCGGCGCTTCATGCGCGAGGCGAAGGTCCATGCCGGTCTTTCCCACCCCAACATCGCCCAGTTCTACTCCGTCCGCCGGCTTGACGGCGAGCTCGTGATGACGCGGGAATGGGTGGACGGCGAGACATTCGCCTCCAAGCTGGAGCACGGGCCGCTGCCACTTCTCCAGGCGCTCGATTACATCAATCAGGCGCTCGAAGCGCTCGACTACGCGCACGGCCGGGGGGTCGTGCACCGGGACATCAGCTCGCACAAGCTGCTGGTCACGGAAAGCGGCATCGTCAAGCTAACCGGATTCGACCTGGCCCGCGGATCCTTCGACCCGCGGCTGACGGGTACGGGTGTAGTGATGGGATCCGCGCACTACATGGCGCCCGAGCAGGTGAAGGGGCTCAGCGAGGCCGATCACCGGAGCGACCTCTACGCCTGCGGTGTCGTCCTCTTCGAACTGGTGACCGGGCGGCGTCCGTTCGAACGCAAGACCGACCTCGACGTGATGCTGGCCCAGGTCGAGGCTCCTCCGCCGCCGCCCCGCAAGTGGAACGAATTGATTCCCGAGGCGCTCGAGCGAGTGATTTTCCGCGCGCTGGAAAAAGATCCGGAGCGCCGCTTTCAATCCGCGGGAGAGTTCCGTGAAGAGCTCCACCAGGTGGCCGAGCTTGAGATGGACCGGAGGCGGCCCCGCTTCCTGGATGAGGAGCCGGGACCAGATGTTGTGGAGCGCCGGGAGACGATTATCTCCCCCGCCGTGGTCCGCCCGTTGGTAGCCGGTCCGGCGGTCCCATCCGGGGATTGGGCACGGGAGCCGGCCGACATCTACCGGCTACTAGGTCTAGCTATAGCCGCCTTCAGCGTCGGGATACTTGTGTTTCTCGGCGCTCTTATTCTGATGAACCGGTAACCGCAGGCTGGCAGCCCTCAGGCGCTCGGCCCAAGCCAGCCGGTCAGCTTCCGATGCCCAGACGGTAGGCGAGCATTTCCGGTAATCCGGCCGTCAGGATTTTTCGTTGCGCTGCGGCGATGTCGTACGCCGTCCGGCGGAGTTGGACCACCATCCGATCCGTATCGTAGAGGGCGTACGCCGCCCTCGGGTCGCCGTCTCGCGGCTGGCCGACTGAGCCTGGGTTCACCAGGTTGGCGCAGTCCACGGAGAGATAGACGGTCCGCTCCGACTCCCATGGGTCTGGGGGCTCGATGGGCACCGCGCCCATAGTGCGGATCTTAAAGCCGCC
>CAYRPT010000586.1:0-3162 GCA_964425895.1 uncultured Solibacteraceae bacterium
GAATGCACCAACGTGAAAACCTGGATGCGCGATGTGATGCGGCTGGCGGGCGTGGAGAAGGCGTCTGAAACCGCGCGCGGCAAGGCCTTCTTCGAATGGTTGCGCCTGTTCAACCGCATGGCGACCGGCGGGATGATCCAGGCGTTCGAGGGTCCGTATGCCAGGGAAGGCCCGGTGACCGACGTTCACAAGAACCTCTTCGTTTACGGTTGGGGGTTCTGCGATACTCACAGCCGCATCGCGGAGGCGGTCTGGCAGGAATATACCGGCGATCCGGCATCGGCCGAGCGCGTGATCACCATGCACGATAACGGGGGTTATCACACGATGTACCGCCTCCGGCTCGACGGACACTACGGAGCGTTCGATGCCCGCTACGGATACTACCTGGTGGACCGGGATTCCCCCGACGGCCGCGTGCTCGATTGGCGCGAGGTCGGCGTCGACGCCAACATTCTCCACAACAAGGCTTTCCGCTATCGCAGCCGGCCGTTCTTCGAGTTCTTCGGGCTCGAATGGGACCGGGCGCTGGCGGTCCATGAGTGCTACTACCGCGACGAACCGGCTTGGGAGGCGGCTGGCCGTCCCGTCGAGTGCGTGTTCGGCAACGGCATGTACCGCATGGGCACACGCTACCACGACATGGACTTCCGGCTGGCGAAGGGAACAAGCATCGAGCGTCACTGGGACAACTCAGCCCGCATTTTTTACGTGCCGGCCGGAGAGCGGGCGCGGCGTGAGGAGCCGTTTCTGCCCTCAGGTCGCTTCTACCGCGTCACCGAGACGATGTTCGACGGCAACTGGCCCAGGTACGACCCCAACTACGAGAAGGCCAAGCCGTATCTGTCGACCGTGCCGCGTGATGAGGGCTACAACGGCCAGGTCGCGGGAGGCCGGACAATCGGACAAGCGTGGGGGACCATCTGCTACGCCCCCGTCCTGACGCAACCGGATGTCCAGGAGGCGCTGAGCGAAGTATCGAACCTGAAGTGGTCGGCCGAATCGCCACATCTAAGGCTGGCGGACGCCGGACGGCCCGGCCAGGCTACTCTGGATTTCCGCAGCCCCTACGTCCTGGTCGAGGGTGTGCTGGAAGGCGAATTGCGCGGCGCCGCGCGACTGGAAATCCGCGCTCTCCAGGCCAAGCCGCTCAACGAGGCAGAGCCGGATGTCTGGTCGTCTTGGCAGACGCTCGGTCAGGGCCCGGGCAAGTTCCGCGCGCCGCTCGGGCGGGCGCGGCACAACGGCCGGGACGTCAGCATTCACGGCGCCTACCGCTTCCAATTGCGGCTGAGCGTCGATCCGGCCAACGGGACGGACGCCGCCGGGCTCGTGGCGCTCCGTCTGGAGACGTGGTTCGAGTGCGGGATCATGTCGATCCCCCAGATCTTCGCCGGCGCCAACACGATTCGCTTCAAATTGCGCGACGCCACAGCGCTTCGCGGGCCGGTGACGGTGACCTACCGGTACGAGACGGCGGAAGGCGAGCGGTCCCACCGGCGGGTCTTGTCGACGGCCGATTTCCGGGGCAACGAGGCAGTGTACGATTTGGACGCCCCGGGGTTGCTACGGTGCAAGTCGTTGTTGATAGAGCACTAAGGTGTTCCCGCGGCGGCCCGGGGAGCGCGGGCTTAGGTTCAAAGAGCACGAAGGCGTGTGGGATGAGGATGCTTCCGGACAGAACGATGGAGACGTCAAATCCCGCCATCCACGTGAGACCCGCCGGGCCGGCCGACCTGCCGGCGATCGCGCGCCTGCAGGCGGAATCTCCGGAAGCGTCCCAGTGGGATGTCGCCGCCTATCTTCCGGTCAACTGCCTCGTGGCCGAGTCCGGCGGCGAGGTCTGTGCGTTCGTCGCCGTCAGAAGCGCTGGGGGTGAGAACGAGATCCTCAATCTGGCCGTTGCCCCGTCACTCCGGCGGCGGGGAATCGGCCGTCTGCTATTGGCGGAGGCTCTATCGCGCCTCTCGGGTCCGGTGTTTCTGGAGGTTCGGGAGTCCAATGAGGCCGCCCGCCGCCTCTACGAGTCCGCCGGTTTCGTGGCCGCCGGAATCCGGCGGGAGTACTACCGGAACCCCACGGAATGCGCTATTGTAATGAGTCTGCAATCGTGCTAATGTTCGAATGGAAAGGGTGGTTCCAGGCGCCGCCCTTTTTCAGCTTCATGATGATCCCGGCCGCGCCAGAGCTCAGTGTTCGTCGGCTTCCATCCCCCGCCCGGCACGGCCGCATCAATCCCCGAGGGAGAGACTTCCAAATGGAGAGACTGAATCAAGACGAGCTGAAAGCGCACCTGATGGCGACCGACGAGGAGTTCCGGCGGTTGGCGATGGCCCATTCGGAGTATGCGCGCAAGATCGAAGCCATCGAACAGTTGCCTCATCCCACGAACGAGCAGCAGATGGAAGAGGTCAAACTGAAGAAGCTGAAGCTTCATGCCAAGGATATGATGACGGAGATCCTGAACCGCCACGCGGGCCAGATGCAGTGACCCCTCGGAGAGGGGGGACGTCAGGACTCAATGGAGTGATCCAGTCCGGGCCCAGCCCATTCTCAGGCGTGGGCCCGCGTTGTTTGGAGTGAAACCCTCGACGCTGGTAGATCCAGTCCATCCCACCCAGTACGCGGACATGTTGCGGGCCGGCGGCGCCGCCGTCATACTGGAGAAACATGATGGAAGCCGGGGACGTCGTTTACATTCTGTTTCTCGCGATTTGTCTCTGGCTCGCCGTCTCCCTTGACGACGGCGACGGAGGGGGGCGCAAGCGAGCCAGACTTCCCGTCTGAATGCCCGACTGTCTGATCATCGGCGGAGGACTTGCGGGGTTGGCCTGCGCCGTGGCACTCGACGAAGCCGGCTTTCAGGTGACCGTCCTCGAGGCCAAGCCGTTCGCCGGCGGACGCGCCGCCTCGTACCGGATGGCTCCCGGTGAGGATTCCGAGGAGATCGATAACTGCCAGCACATCCTGCTGCGCTGTTGTGTGAACCTGATCGACTTCTACCGCCGCCTGGACGTTCTCGACGGCATCCGCTTTCACCAGACTCTCAATTTCCTCGAACCGGGCGGCCGGATTTCGACTCTCCGCCGGGGGCCGCTGCCGGCGCCGCTGCACCTCGGCCCGTCCTTCGCCCGGCTGCGTTTTCTCGGGTGGCGGGACAAG
>CAYRPT010000587.1:0-3162 GCA_964425895.1 uncultured Solibacteraceae bacterium
GCCCTACCTGCACCTCGATGTTTTCGACCACCGTCTCGGCCGAGCGCGCCGCATACTTATACGCAATCGCCCACCGCGGCGCCTTCGCCGTGAAACCGAGCTGATCCCACTGGCGTATCGTATCCACCTTCACCACCACGCCGTCGATCTCGTACGGCAGCGAGTCGCGCTTCTCTTCCCAAACCGCGATAAACTCCAGCAGCTCGTCGAGCGTTGCGCACAACGCGCGGTGCGGATTCACCTTGAAGCCCAGTTCCGCCAGCCGGTCGAGCGATTGCCAGTGGCTTTCGAGCATCGGCCTTCCGTCCCGCAGCAGGAAGTAGGCGTAGAAGTCGAGCTGCCGCCGGGCGGTGATCGCCGGGTCCAGGATCCGCAGCGAGCCGGCGGCCGAATTCCTTGGGTTCACGTACCGCGGAAGCTGTTGTGCGTCGCGCTCCTGATTGAGGCGGGCGAACGCCTCGCGTGTCATGATCACCTCGCCGCGCGCCTCGATCGCGCCGCCTCCGCCGGGGAGCCGCAGAGGGAGCGAACGGATGGTCCGGGCGTTCTCGGTCACGTCTTCGCCCACGCGCCCGTCCCCGCGCGTCACGGCGCGGACGAGCAAGCCGTCGCCGTAATGCGCTGCCATCGAGAGGCCGTCCAGCTTGAGCTCAACCACATAGCGGTAGGCGGCGCCGCGCAACAGCTCCCGCACCCGGCGGTCAAAATCCCGCAGTTCCCCTTCGTTGAACGCGTTATCGAGGCTGAGCATCGGTGAAGAGTGCTCGACTTTGACGAAGCCCTCCCGCGGCGCCCCGCCCACGCGCTGGGTCGGGGAGTCCGGCGTCACGAGTTCGGGGTGCGCACGCTCCAGTTCCAGCAGTTCCCGGACGAGGGCATCGTAATCGGCATCACGGATCGTCGGAGAGTCGAGAACGTAATAACGGTGTTCGTGGCGGCGCAGTTCTTCGCGCAGCGCTTCGGCCCGGCGAGCCATGCTCTCGGTCATAAATCCACCTATACTATTGGTAGAGAACGGTTTGTCGAACACCTATCGTAACATCCATCTGATCTACAATCCGGCCGCCGGCCGGCTCCAGCGCTCGAACGGCGGCTCCATTCCGCGAGTCCGCGAAGTCCTCGAATCGCTGGGCAACGGCGTGACGCTCGTCCCCACCGCGGGACCGCGGGACGCCCGTGATCTGGCGCGGCGGGCCGTCGACGCGGGCGCCGACCTGGTCATGGTCGCCGGCGGCGACGGAACCATCAACGAAGTTCTCAACGGGCTGGTCCACACCCACACCCCCATGGCCATCGTGCCCCTGGGAACCGCCAACGTGCTTGGCGCCGAACTCGGTCTGGCGAAGGTGCCCGACAAGGTGGCCGCGATGCTGCCCGGTTTGACCCAGGAGCGGATCTCCGTGGGGTTTCTCCACACCGAACAGCAGTCCCGCTACTTCCTCCTGATGGCCGGCGTCGGGTTGGACGCCCATATCGTGGCCGCGGTTGATCCCGACCTCAAGAAGCACCTCGGCAAGCTCGCCTACTGGATTGGGGGGTTCGGCCAACTCGGGCAGAAATTCCCTGAGTTTGAGGTTATGGTGAACGGGCAGACCGTCCGGTCGAGCTTCACACTGGCCTCACGCGTGCGCAACTACGGGGGTGATCTCGAGATCGCCAAATCGGCGTGTCTGCTCGACGACTATTTCGAGGTGGTGGCGTTCGAAGGAGAGGATTCGTTCCAGTATCTGAAGTACCTTACCGGCGTATTGGCCAATCTGCTGGACCGAATGAAGGGCGTCACGATCCATCGGGCCACGGAAATCGAGCTGGAGCCCCTTGGGGAACAGCCCGTCTACGTTCAGGTGGACGGCGAGTTCGCGGGCCCGCTGCCGGCCAAGCTCGAAATCGTTCCGGACGCGCTCACCCTGCTGATCCCCCCGGATTTCCGGGCCCGCTCGGCGAGGCGAGCCGAAAGCTGAACGCCGGGAGCCGCGTCACGTGCTCTCGCGTCGCATCGGCTGAAGGGCCCCATAGGTCAGGCTGCGCCACAACCATTCCATCGGCCCATACCGGAAGGCGCGCAGCCACAGAACACTCAGCCCAACCTGACCCGCATAGATTCCCGCCGCCAACGCCAACCCGCCGGGCGGGCCGATCCGGCCGAAGTAACCCAGGCCCAACCCCGAGAAGATCCCCATGCAGACCACCGATTCCAGCAGGTAATTTGTCAACGCCGTTCGGCCCACGGCACAGAACGGCGAGAGCGCACGGCGCATGGCCGGGATCCGGAACGCGAGCAACACCGCCGAACCATAGAACAGACTCAGCGCGGGCACGCCGACGGAACTGCTGAGCCACAAGGCGGCGCCGAGCGCGGAAGGCGCCGCCGGGTCGGGCTGGAACGCCGCGCTGATGCCGGCAAACACCAGATTCCCGGCCAACCCAACGGCAAGAAACCAAGGCGCCCAACGCCTGAGCCGGTCCCCGTGCTCCTCCGGACGCTGGAACACCCGGCGGCGCCAGAGCCAGAAGCCGAACAGGAAACAGGCGAGGATCCGCGGGAGGATTAGAGGAAAGCCGGCGTTGAAATCAAGCCAGTCGGTTAGTCGCTGGCGCAGCATTGCCGTGAAGTCGGCGCCGGCGTACGCGGCGCCGACGCGGCCGATCTCCCCAACGTGAGGCGGGGCGGCCTCGCTCGCCCATCCGGCGCCCGCCCCCAGCAGGGCAAACACCACGTAAGCCGCCGCGGGAAACCAATACAGCATCTGGCACCAGAGCATGATCCCGTCTTCCGAACGTTTGCGAAAGGCCGGCAGCAGCAGCCCCATGACGGCGTACGGTAGCAGGATGTCCCCCCACCAGAGCAGAGCCACGTGCGCGGCCCCGCACAAAGCCAGCCACAGCATCCGGCGGAGATACACGCCGCTGAGCGCCTCCCCTTGGACCGCGGCGCGCTCCACCTGCGCGGCGAAGCCCGCCCCGAACAGAACCGCAAAGATCGTGAGGAATTTCCCGCTGACGAAGACATCGATGAGGAATTGAACGGCGCGGTCTGCCGGCGCGTGCCAGAACGCGTAGGGCTGCAAGTAGGCCGGCATCGGCGAACTGAAGCCGCGCAGGTTCGCGATCAGAATGCCCGCGAGAGCAACGCCGCGCAAGGCGTCCATGACGGCGATCCTT
>CAYRPT010000588.1:0-3155 GCA_964425895.1 uncultured Solibacteraceae bacterium
CCGCTATTCGCCTCCGAGGGCACGACTTTGGTCCACGAACACGTGATGGTGGACTTCATCGGCGCCGACCGAATCGTTCCCGGCCGGTACGATCCGAACGAGGTATTCCGCGCCGCGAAACCCAAGCTGGAGGAGGTCAAGGCGCTGGGATGCGCCCGAATGCTCGAATGCACGCCGCAGTTCCTCGGGCGGGACCCTGCCTTGCTCCGGCGCCTGTCGGACGCTACCGGGATCGAGTTGTGGACGAATACGGGCATCTACGGCGCGGCGAATCACAAGTACGTCCCCGCGTTCGCCCGCGAGGAGAGTGCCGCTCAGCTTGCCCGCCGCTTCATCGCCGAGTTTGAGGGCGGAGTCGACGGCGTAACGCCGAGGTTCATCAAGACCGGCGTGAATAAGGGGCCGCTCAATGAGCTCGACCGCAAGCTGTTCCGGGCAGCGGCGATTGCGTCGCGCGAGACGGGATTGACCGTGGCATCGCATACCGGCGACGGCGCCGCCGCGCTCGAGGAGTTGGCCATCGTCGAAGAAGAGAGGGTCCCGCCGGAGAAGTTCGTCTGGGTACATGCCCAGAACGAGAAGGACCATGCGATTCACGCCCGGGTGGCGCGCGCGGGCGCCTGGGTGGAGTTTGACGGCGTCGGGGCGAAATCCGCCGAGTGGCACCTGGAGTGTGTGCGCTTCATGGCGGAGAGCGACCTCCTGGGGCGCACGCTCATCTCGCAGGACGCCGGCTGGTATCACGTGGGCGAACCCGGCGGGGGCGACTACCGCGGCTATACTTACATCTACACGGATCTTGCGCCACGGCTGCGGCCGGCCTGGGTTCCGCGTTTGCTGCGCGAGAATCCCAAGATGGCATTCGGCGCGTGACGGCCAGTACCATGCCGGCACTCCGGAAGCAAGCCGATTCCGTCGCTGCCACGTCTAAGAGGTTAGTGACACACAAACGGTTATTGGCCGCCGTGGCTCTGCTACTCGCCGCGGGTTGCTCCCGGTTGGGGGTGGGCGTCGATTGGGACGACCACTCCGAGGAAGCCGACCGTACCGCTCTACAGCGCTTGCGGGAGGAGTTCGTGGTTTACGTAAACGCCGGAGACGGCAAGGCGCTGGCCGGGCTCCTGGCGGAAGACGCCGTCATCATTCCTCAGAACGTTCCCGAGGTGTCCGGCCGGGAAGCGTGCGAAGAGCACTATCGGAACATGTTCTCGAAGTGGGAGTTCCGGCTGGCGGCCACGTCGGCGGAGCTTTCGGTGGTCGGCGATCTGGGGATCGACCGTGGAACCACCGAATCGATCATCATTTCCAGGAAGGACGGCAAGACCTACAACAGCCGGGGTAAGTATCTCATGATCTCTCGCCGGCAGCCCGACGGATCCTGGAAAGTGTGGCGGGACATTGCCAACTACAACGAGAATTAGGCTGCGGGGACCCGGGGAGACGCAAACTCTGCGTCGCGGCGCGAAGCCCAGGCATCCTATGGCGAGGCGGGTTGAGTCCATGAGTCGGCTTCATCGATTTGTCTTTCTTGCCGGGCTGTTGTTCGCGAGTTCGGTCCGCGCTCAGCTTTACGACTACCGCGTTGAGTCCGGCACGCGCCTGGCCGCCAGCGGCGACGAGGTGCCGTATGACCTTTTCATCCCTGTCCCGGCGGCGGACGCCGTCGTTCAACCGGCGCCCGCGGTCATTCTGACTCACGGATTTGGCAGCAACAAGTTTTTTCACCGCAACCAGGCGATCTACATGGTCCGCCGGGGCATGATTGTCATGACCCCGAATCTGGTGCGGCTGTTCACCACGGAGTCACAGCTCCGCAACATCGATAACACCGTGGGGCATCTCGAGTGGCTGGCGCAGCGCGCCGCCACGCCGGGGGATGGGCTCTTCAGCGTGCTCGACCCGGCCCGGCTGGGTTTGGCAGGGCATAGCGCGGGGGGCGCGGTGTCGTTCGAGGCCGCGGCAGGGGCGCAGGAGCGCGGACTAGGGCTGGTATCACTTGTGCTGCTGGATGCTGTTCCATGGCCCCGAACGGTGCAGCGCGCGGGTCAACTTGCACCTTTGTGGCTATCGAGTCTGCGCGGCGAGCCGCATCCCTGCAACGCAGACGGTAATATTCTGACCCTGCTGCCAAGCCTCACGTTTCCCACCGTGGACACCCGCATCATCGGCGGCAGCCACTGCGATCCCCTCAACCCGGGCATCGCCATCTGCAATATCCTGTGTGGTAACTCTCCTCCCGGCACAGATACGATCTTCGCGCGACTGATGTACCTGTTCTTACGGGACACGTTCGGGCTTCCGGAGGTAGGGGGAGATCCGTTGAGCTACCCGCAGGCGCTGGCCCTCTACGAGTTGACCGGCCAGGCTCGGAGCGTGGCGGTAACGCCGGCAAGCCCGTAGCTACTTCGCGGCCGGCCGCCCCGCGCGCGCCGAATAACGGGTCAACAGGTCAATGAGCGGTTTGGCGGTTGCGGGCGTTTGCAGCCGCCCGGCCAAAATATCGCGATTCGAGTAGCGCTCACCGTATAACTGGTCATTCACGTCGAGGTCCTCGCGGAGTGTCGCCCCGTCGAGCGCAACACCGGCGAAGACGCCGCGCGAGCGGGACCACGACAGAATCTCGGCCGACAGGAACGCGTCCGTATTGGCGGACATGGTGCGCCCTACCGGTCCGGCGGCCGCGGCCGCATCCCCGCCGATCGTGAACCGGCTGGTGAGCAGCCGCCGCATCCCCTGCTGATTCATGATGAGCATGACGATATCCGTCTCTGA
Source organism: uncultured Solibacteraceae bacterium (assembly GCA_964425895.1). Lineage (GTDB taxonomy): Bacteria > Acidobacteriota > Terriglobia > Bryobacterales > Bryobacteraceae > CAYRPT01. The sequence continues at coordinate 2,773 of CAYRPT010000588.1, forward strand.
GCCGCCCACCTGAAGCCCGAAGTTGAAGCCTTCCATCCGGACGGCGCCGGGCGCGGTCCACCCGAGTCCATCCGCGGGGCGGCAGCTCGCGTAACCTCGCCCGTACTTGCCGCCGAAGATAAAGGCGCCCTTTTTCGCGCCGGGAATAATCACGATGCACTCGGCCTTGTTGAGCAGGTCCTGCGGTATGGACTGATCGGGCGCGAGCATGATACCCTCGAAGACCTGGACGGCGGAGTCCAGTCGTTTCTCGTACTTCGCTGCGGAGAGGGCTGCGGCGCAGGCGAGCAAAACGGCGAGAAAGCGGAACATGGCGTACCTCCTGTCGCAGACTCCGGGCGGCATCGCCCGAGCGGTCGCTTGAAACGCCGGCGTCACCCGGA
>CAYRPT010000589.1:0-3142 GCA_964425895.1 uncultured Solibacteraceae bacterium
GCACTATCGTGGGTGGGAGCCGTGAGCCGCGTTACGGAGAACTCGGTGGTGGGGTCCGAGTACGTAGACCATTCCGCCGGAAACGTCAAGCCTTTACGTGATGCGGCCGGCAGGCGGAGCAGCGAAGGAAAAACAGCAACGACGGCCCGCCGGCTCCAGCCCCGGCCGGAAGGCCGAGCCACGCCCATACTTCTTCGATCGTAGCATGGTGAAGCCGCGAAGCCGGCGCGTCCCGTACCGCGGGCAGAGAGACGGTGGGAAAGCAGCCCCGGATCAGCGCTGCTCGGACACCGAGCGTTCCGCCAGCTCGCCCACGAGCGGCAAGCTGACCGGCTCGTCGCGGCTGGTTTTCACCAGCATAAAGATCCAAACGCCGATCAGCGCGGCCTTCAACAGTCCCGCCAGGGGCACGGGCATCGGCCGCGGCATCGCGCCGAAAAACGGATCGACCACCCAGTCGACGACGAGCCACGCGACGAACAGATAGAGCCCCTGAAACGCGTGAAACCGGACTTGCCGATCGTGCTGGAAGCGCTTCGAGGCGAGGATGACGATGGACGGAATCCAACCCGCCACCGGGATATAGCACAGCAGCGAAGCGCCGCGGGAACCGAGGGCCGGAGACGGCGCCGCCGCAAGCTGAGGGGCGCCGCAGCCTCCGCAGAAAGCGTCCGTCTCCTTAACCGGCGATCCACAGTTGGTGCAGTACGGCATCTGATGTGCTTCGCTTCCACAATTCTCTACGATCTTGTTTGGTCCGTTGTTCCATCCTACAACCCGGGCCGCCGGGCCGTCCCGCCGCGCCGGGGAGGGGTTCTGCTACGATCCGATCATGGCGCGAATCCTACCTCTCACTGTAGTTGTTCTTCTGGCCGCCGTCCTGCTGTGCCCCGCCGCCGACGTCCTCCGCATTTACTTCATCGATGTCGAAGGCGGACAAGCGACCTTGATCGTCTCTCCGTCGGGAGAGTCGATGCTTGTCGACGCCGGTTGGCCCGGTTTCGAAGATCGCGACCTCCACCGCATCCTCCGCACCGCGGAGCGGGCCGGCATCCGCAAGATCGACCAGATGCTCACGACCCACTACCACCTCGATCACGTGGGCGGCGTTCCGCCACTGGCGGAAAAATTCCCCATCGTCAGCTTCGTGGATCACGGAGACAACACGGAGACCGGACCCAACGCGCAGAAGCTGTCGGACGCTTACTACCGGGTTCGCGCCAAGGGAAAGCACCTGGTGGTCAAGCCGGGCGATCACATACCGCTGGCGGGCGTCGAGGTTGACGTGGTATCGGCGCGCGGGGTGGTCATCGACCGTCCGCTGGCTGGCGCCGGCGCGCCCAATCCGCTGTGCGCTTCCACGCCGAAAAAGGCCGTCGACGCCAGTGAGAACGGCAAGTCCGTCGGCTTCCTCCTTCGGTATGGCAAGTTCCGCTTTGTCGATCTGGCCGACCTCACCTGGAACATCGAGCTGGAGTTGGCGTGTCCGCAGAACAAGCTTGGCCCGGCCGACCTGTACCTGACTTCCCACCACGGGCTCTCGCAGTCGGGGCCGCCGGCGCTGGTGCACACGCTCGCGCCGCGCGTTGCCGTGATGAACAACGGAGCCAAGAAAGGCGGTTCACCGGAAGCCTGGCACGTCGTCCAGGAGTCGCCGCGGATGGAGGGGTTCTGGCAGCTTCACTACGCCGTGAGTGGGGGCGAAGCGAACGCGCCGGACCACCGCATCGCCAATCTGACCGAGAACGGCAGCGGCCACGGCATCCTCGTCACCGCCCGGCGCGACGGCTCCTTCACCGTGACCAACGAGCGCACCGGCTACCGCGAGGAATATCCCGTCCGCGGCCGGTAAGCATTTCCCGCGGGAGCGGGCGCCGGGCCGGATCCGGCGGCTCGGCCGTCAAGTGGTGGATCGGAACCCCGGCGGGCGGCCGCCGGCGGGACCGGGGAGGCAACAGTCCGGCGGACAGACATCGTGACTGGGGCCCAGGATTCCAGCCGCCGGGCGCTCCGCCGAAGCGGTGACGCGTTCCGCAATAAGATCCCGGAGCGCCGTCACGAACTTCGGATTCGACCCGACGGTGGCCGCGCGCACCACGTTCAAGCCAAGCTGGCCGGCGAGTTTCATCGCCTCGGTATCAAGGTCGTAGATCACCTCCATGTGGTCCGTGATGAAACCGATCGGCGCGAGGATGAGGTTCCGCGCCGTCTGGCCGCGCGCCACGTCCCGCAGGTAGTCACCAACATCGGGCTCCAGCCATGGTTGTCCCGGAGGACCGCTACGGCTCTGATACACCAGAACCCACGGGCGGCCCACACCCTCCGCGACCAGCCGCGACGCCTCCCGGAGCTGCTCGACGTAGCGCGAGCCTTCGGCCATCGCCACGGGGATGCTGTGCGCGGTGAACACCAACTGCACCGCGTCGCGGCGGTCCGCCGGGAACCCGCTCAAGGCGATCTCCACATTTTCCGTCATCGCGTCAATGAAACCGGGGTGGTTGAAATAGGCGCGGACCTTGTCGACCTCGGGTGCTCCCTCCCCCGCCAGCCTCCGGGCTTCCTCGATGTTCTCGCGGTACTGGCGGCAACCCGAGTACGAGCTGAACGCGGATGTGAACACCGCCAGCGCCCGGTTCACGCCGTCGTCCCGCATCTGCGCCAACGTATCCGCCAGCAACGGATGCCAGTTGCGATTGCCCCAGTAAACGGGCAGAGCAGGCCCCTTCGCGTCCAACTCCGCGCGGAGAGCCGCGATGAGCGCGCGGTTTTGATCGTTAATGGGACTCCGGCCTTCGAAGTGGTAGTAGTGCTCGGCCACTTCGAGCATCCGCTCCCGTGGGACGCGCTTTCCCCGGAGCACGTTCTCCAGGAAAGGAATCACGTCTTCCCGCTTCTCCGGCCCGCCAAACGAGACTATCAAGACGGCGTCATAGTGGGTGCTCACGCTATCCTTCATCGTACGACGGGTGCGACGCCGGAGAATCGAGCGGGCGGGCAGCCCGCTTCGGCGAGACCGGGTGGAACGGGCAGTCTTGCCCGCCACGCCGGCGGCCTCGCCGGCGGTTTGGCTTTGCTGGTCATTCGAAGGCCGCCCGGCTGAGGTGACTGAATTTTTATTTTGCTCTGAGGAGATGTCATTTCT
>CAYRPT010000590.1:0-3139 GCA_964425895.1 uncultured Solibacteraceae bacterium
GTCCGAACCCGGTCGGGGCGCAGGATCCAGCGGCGGCAGTGGGTGTGCTCCGGGACGTCCACCGCGGCCCATCCGACGCGGGCCGGAATCAGATTGCGGGCCGCGCGTTCGATCGACTCGACAATCTTTGCTTCCAGAAACGCCGCATACTCGGGCTCGGCGTCGGTGCCGAGGGCGCCCATTACCGGCGGCGCGGAGTGCGTGTGCGTGGCGGAAATCATCATGCGCTCCACCGGAACCCCGGTGCGCCCGGAAGCCGCCAGCTTGACGCGGTCCAGCATCTCCCGCGGCATCATGAGGGAATCCACTACCGTAAGGACGATCCGCTCGCCGCGGCTTTCCAGCACCAGGCTGCGGGCGAACAGCCGCCCGTCAATGCGATGCGCGGTGCGGGAGAGGAAGCTTCCACTCACGCGAATGGGCACGCGCTGCGGCGTCACATCGACGGCCTGGACTCCAGCCCGCAGGTTTGGAGCCGCCCCCATCGGCATGGCCAGCAGGGCGAACACGAGGAAGCCTCGTGCTCCTCTCCGTATCACCCGCGTTACTTGTCCCGGCCCGCCGCCCATGGGGTCACCTTCCTCGCCAGCCGCTCCACCGGCCGCACAGCCCCCCGTCCGGTAGCTCCACATCGTATCAAAGCGAGCCCTCTGGCCGGTTTCGCCACGCGGCGCTCCACCCCGCTGGGCGCCGATGCTGGGTTTCCGGGCGGACGGCCTCTCAGGGCGGCTGCACCCGCTCAGGCCGCTTTGCCTGCCCCCTCACTCCTCGCGCAGGGCGAGCATCGGTTCCACCCGCATGGCCCGGCGGGCGGGGCGGTAACTGGCTGCGGCCGCGGTCAGCAGAAGAACGATCGCGGCCGCGCCGTAGGTGGCCGGGTCGGTCGCCGTGACCCCGTAGAGCAGGCTGGTGAGGAGCCGGGAGAGGGCCACCGCTCCGGCCGCACCGAACGCGAGGCCGGCGGCCGCCAGCAGCAGGCCGCGCCCCACTACCCGGCGGAGGATGTCCGCGGGCGCCGCTCCCAGCGCCAGGCGAAGACCGATCTCGGGCGTCTGCCGGCTCACCAGGTGCGCCAGCACGCCGTAAATCCCGAGCGAGGCCAGAAGCCACGCGAGGCCGGCGAATGCACCCAGCAACCTGGTCTGAACGCCGCGGTGGAAAAGTTCGCGGTCCAGAATCTCGTCCATCGTGGCCAGACCGGTGACCGGTTGATCCGGCTCGATCGACCAGACCGCCTGCCTGACCGCGGAGGCGATGCTGGCCGGCTCCACCGTGGTGCGGATGGCGAGCGAATCGGGGAAGTAGGGCGCCTGGAGCGCGGAGATGTAGAACTCGGGTTCCGGTGGGACCTCGAGCCCGGCCTGATGGATGTCGCTCACCACGCCCGCCACCGGCACCCAGAGATCCCTGCCGAAGCGAAGCCGGCGGCCAATCGGGTGCTGGCCGGGCCAGAGCCTGCGCGCCAGCGTCTCGTTGATCAGAATTACCGGCGGGCCGGTCTCGTCGTCCCGCTCTTCGATGTCACGCCCCTTGAGCAGGCGGATACGCATGGTTCGCAGGTAGCCCGGACCGGCCGCGCGAGACCGGCACTGCACCCGCTCGTTCTCCCCGAGGCCTTCGGCGAAGACCCCGGTGATATCGCCCTTGACCACCAGCGGGATGTGATTGGTGAAACCGGCCGAGACCACGCCCGGAATCGCGCCGACCCGGCGCAGCACTTCACGCTGCCAGGCGGATTTCTCCCCCGGCTTGCCTTCCGCCCCGGCCCGCGGGAGGCGCAAGGTGAGCAGGTGATCGGCGGGAAACCCGATGTCGACCGCGCGCACGTTCGCCAGGCTTCGCACGAGCAGCGCGGCCCCGATCAGCAACATGAACGCGAGCGCCACCTGGGAGCAAACGAGCAGCGCCCGGAGCCGGCGCGACCCGGGCGCCAAGGCGAGCGTCCTGGCGGCCTGCCGCAAGGAATGGCTGAGGTCCAGGCGGCGGAGCGCAACGAGCGGCGCCAGCCCGAAAACAACTGTCGTAAGAACGGCAATCGCCAGAGTAAAGCCGAGAACGCGCCAGTCAAGGGATAGCTCGTTGAGCCCGGGCAGGCGGCTGGGGGCCAGGTGCGTCAGAAAGCGGAGCGCCCACCCCGCCAGCACGACGCCTAGCGCGCTGCCGGCCGCGCACAGCCAGAAGCTCTCGCAGAGGAACCGGCGCGCGAGTTGCCCCGCTGAGGCGCCCAGAGCCGCGCGCACCGCCGCTTCCTTGCTCCGGTCCGCGGCCCGTGCGAGCAGCAGGTTGGCGAGGTTGGCGCAGGCGATGAGGAGAACGAACAGAACCGCTCCCAAAAGGATGACCAGCACGCGGCGGCTGGAATCGACGAAATGGGCGCGCAGGGGCGCGACAAAGGCGCCTACCTCTCTGTTGGTATCGGGGTATTCGCGGGCGAGGCTGGCGCCGATGGCCCTCATCTCCGCATCCGCCTCGTCCCGAGTCACTCCGGGCCGGAGGCGCGCGGCCACCATCCAGTTGTGGCGCCCGCGGTCGGCCAGTTGCCCCGGTGAGTACGCGCTGCCGAGCGGCGTCCAGATCTCCCCGAGCCCACTGCGATACTCCGACGGTGGCTCGGCGCCCGGAGCCAGCACGCCGATGATGGTGTGCTTCTCGTCGTTGAGCGTTATGGTCCGGCCGAGCGCGTGGCCGTCAATCCCGAAGCGGCGCCGGCGGAAACCCTCGCTGATGAGCGCCACCTTCGGCGCCCCCGGCCGGTCTTCGTCGTCGCGGAAGACTCGCCCCTCCGACGGACTGACGCGGAGCGCGCGCCACACGCCGGCGGTCACCAGGCCGCCTTCCACCACCTCCGGAGCCCCGTCTCCGGTGAGGCGATAGGAACGGTCTTCGATTGCGCCCATCGCCTCGAACGAGCGGCTGCGGGCCTTCCAATCGGCGTAATTCGCCGGCGCTACCGGGCTGTCGCGAACGCCGAAGAACGGCGCGCGCTCCCAGATCAGCACGAGCCGCTCTGGCTGGTCGTACGGGAGGGGCCGCAACAGAACCGCGTTGACGAGGCTGAAGACGGCAGTGTTCGCTCCGACGCCGAGCGCCAGAGTCAGCACGGCGACCGCCGTGAAGCCCGCCGAGTTGCCGAGCGATC
>CAYRPT010000591.1:0-3128 GCA_964425895.1 uncultured Solibacteraceae bacterium
GTTGGATTCCGCTCGCCTTTGGCTTCCGCTTTCAGCCGTCCGAATTCGTCAAACTAGTGATAGTATTACTGGTAGCCCGGTATCTGGCGGAGGTGAAGAGCGACCGCCTGGAGATTCGGGATTTGCTGAAGCTGCCGGCGCTGGTTGGGCTGCCCTTCCTGCTGGTGGCTTTGCAGCCGGATTTGGGAACGTCGTTGACGTACCTGCCGGTTCTCGCGATTGGAGTTTACCTTGGGGGATTGCGCTGGCAGCACGCAGCCGCGTTGAGCGTGCTGGCGATAGTGTTGGTCCCTGTGGGCTGGTTTGCGCTGGCCGATTATCAGAAGGCCCGCCTGGAGGTTTTCGTCGATCCGATGAAAGACCCGCAGGGGAGGGGCTACCAGGTGATCCAGTCCAAGATCGCGGTTGGCGCGGGAGGAATCTGGGGGAAGGGAGTCACACGCGGCTCTCAGACCCAGCTCAGGTTCCTGCCCGTGACGCACACGGATTTTCTGGTTTCGGCTTTCGCCGAGGAGCATGGTTTTTTCGGCATAGTCGTCTTGCTTGGTTTGTATTTTCTGCTATTGATGCAGATTGTGCAGAACGCCCAGTCGGCTCCCGACCGGGCGGGCATGCTGATCTGCATGGGAGTTTGCTCGATGCTGCTGTTCCACCTTCTGGTGAATGCGGGAATGGCGGTGGGACGGATGCCGATCACCGGTATTCCGCTGCCCCTGATGAGTTACGGGGGATCGAGCATGATCACAGTGTTCATGATGTTGGGGCTGGTGAATAATGTCCGGCTCCGGCGATTTGTATCGTGAAGCGGAATTCGAGTTGAGCGGCCGGCAGAGCGAATGCTCCGGCAGCGTGGTGGAAAAGATATATTGCGGGGCCGTCCGGAGTGGGCGGTCCAGGCCATCCGGATGAACGGAGGGCCGCAACCCAGGATTTAACGGCTGCTGGCCGAATCGAGAGCCCACGGGCCGTCACGGCACAGCGCCTGCCAACCGCCACCGGCAGCACCGCCTGCGCGCAAGCTCCACCGGGTGACCGCTCACCGCAGTGGAGGATAGTTCATGCCATCCAAGGAACTGGTGGTCAGCCAGACACGCCACGAGACCAAAGTCGGGGTCCTCGAGGACGGGCAACTGGTCGAGGTACATTTTCAGCGAGCGAACGAGTATTCGCTTGCGGGCAGCATTCACAAGGGGCGCGTAACGCGCGTTTTGCCCGGCATGCAGTCGGCGTTTGTCGACCTCGGGCTTGAGCGCGATACGTTCCTGTACGTCTCGGACTTCTTCGAAGAGCACGGGGACGAGGTCGAGAAGATCGAAGAACCGGCTTCGGGCGGCAATGGCCGGGGCCGCGGGCGCAGCCGCGGACGAGGCCGGGAGCGCGAACGGGGCCGGGAGGTGCGCGAAGGCAGTGTTGCCGCGCCGGCAGGCCTTGCGGCAGGCCCCGCGGCAGGCCCCGCGGCGCCCGCAGCGGCGGCGGAGCCGGCAGTGGCGCCGGCGCAACCCGGCGCCGAGGATGCCGGCGACAGCCGGCGGGACCGCCGCTCGCGGCGGCCGCGCCGCCGCCGTGGAGGGGACCGCGGGCTGCCCGACTCCAAGTACGCCAGCCCCGGCGACACGCTGGATGCCGGCGAGCCGGAAGCGTTTGAAATCGAGGGGGAGACCGCGCCGGAGGAGAGCCTGGACGAAGTCATTCTGCTACCGGGCGAATCCCTCGCGAAGTACCGCAAAGCCGCCCCGGCCTCGACGCCCGAGCAGGAGATGGAGACTCCGGAGGAGGGTGACGAGGATCTGGAGGAGGCAGCCGAAGAGGCGGTGGAGCAGTTGCTGGACCGCGTGGACGAACTCGAGCAGGAGGAGATCCTCGCCCGGTCCGGCGAAGCGACGATTACCGTGGATTCGGATGTGAGCGGAGAGTTCGAAGAAGGCGAGGAGGACGAGGAGGATCTCGATGTCTCGCCTGAACCGGATGAAGAGGCCCCGGCGGGGGGTTGGGAAGAGGACGAGAGCGAGGAAGAGTCCGCACCACTGGTAGCCGGCGACGACGCCGCGGAAGAGGCGCTTGCCGAAACCGGGGCGGAGATGCCGGCGGCTGCCGAGGCGGAAGCCGAGGAGGCCGATGGGGAAGAGTCCGGCATAGCCGGCGAAGATCCGCAGGGGGGCGAAGCCGGGGAGCCGGGCGAACCCGGGGATGGGATTGCGCAGGCGGGTGAGGGAGAGAGCGGAGTGGAGCCGGCGCGGATGCCGCAGAGCCTGACGGCGACGCTGCGCGCGAAGGGCGAACGGGTTGGACACCGCGTGTCCCGGCGCAGCCGCCGCCGCGGGCGGGGCGGATCCGGTGAGGGGGCCGAAGCGGGGCCGGCGGGCGAGGTCGCGGCTGCCCCGGAGATAGCGCCAGTGACGCAGGCCGAGCCGCCGGTTCCCCGGCGTCCCGAGCCGCCGGCTGCGCGGCGCGCCGAGGCGCCGGTTGAGCGCGACCGGCGGGAGCGTCCGCCGCTGCCATCGATCAGCGACCTGCTGAAGGAAGGGCAGGAGATCATCGTTCAGATCGCCAAGGAACCGTTGGGGCAGAAGGGCGCGCGGATCACATCGCACATCGCCTTACCGGGCCGCTATGTGGTTTACATGCCGACGGTGGAGCATTTCGGCGTTTCGCGGAAGATCTCGACCGACGAAGAGCGCATGCGCTTGAAGCGCATCCTGCAGAAGTACCAGGAAGGCGTCCCTGGCGGCTACATCATGCGCACGGCGGGCGAGGGCCGGAGCGAGGAAGACATAGCCGCCGACATGCAGTATCTGGCCAACCTGTGGCAGGACATCAGGAACAAGGCGGATAAGCGGCGCGCGCCGGCGCTGCTGCATCACGACGTGCAGATCGTTGAACGGCTGCTGCGCGACCAGCTCACCGAGGGGTTCAAGGCGGTGTGGGTGGACAGCGAGGACCTCTACGAGCAGGTGCTGCACTCGATGGAGCGTTTAGCGCCGGCGCTGCTGAACCGGGTGAAGCTGTACACGCGCACGGAGCCGATCTTCGAGGCCTTCGGGATCACGCCGGAGCTGGAGAAGGCGCTGCGGCCGAAGGTGTGGCTGAAGTCGGGCGGCTACATCGTGATCAACCAGACCGAAGCGCTG
>CAYRPT010000592.1:0-3117 GCA_964425895.1 uncultured Solibacteraceae bacterium
GCGAGCGGCCATTCGACCTTCCAGAGCAACTGCCGGTTCGTCATGCCGAGAGCGATGGCGGTCTCGCGCAACGCCGGATCCACGCCCGCGATGCCCACCACCGTGTTGCGGAGAATCGGCAGCAAGGCGTAGATCACCAACGCCAGGATGGCCGTGCGCTGCCCGATGCCGCCCACGATGGGGATCGGGATCAGGAAGCCAAACAGGGCGAGACTGGGGATCGTCTGCCCGACGCCGGCCGCAGCCAGCGCCAGGCGCCGGATCCCCGGCCGCCTCGTGATCAGAATCCCGGCCGGAATCCCGATGGCCGCGGCGATAGACAGCGACCCGACGACAAGCTGGACGTGTTCAAGGCTCAGGCGACCGGCGTCGCGAACGAGGCTGGCCAGGATCATGTGACGGTCTCCAGGCAGTCCAGAAAGGCTCGCGCCTCCTGGTGGCCGCATCGCAGAAATTCCCGCGGCGCCTCGAGAGCCGCGAGCGCGCCCTGGTGCAGAAGGCCGATGCGGGTCCCAAGACGAAGCGCCTCATGAATGTCGTGGGTGACGAACAGAGCGGCGGTCTGGAACCTTTGGCGCCAGGCCAGGAACTCGACCTGCATTTCACGCCGGGTCACCGGGTCCAGCGCGCCGAACGGCTCGTCGAACAGCAGCAGCCGCGGCCCGGCCGCAAGGGCCCGCGCCACTCCCACGCGCTGCCGCTGGCCCCCGGAAAGCTCGTGCGGAAAACGCCGGGAAAATTCGCCGGGCGGCAGCCCGACGGCCTCGAGCAGCTCTCGGGTGCGGTTCGCGATGCGCTCGCGCGGCCAGCCCAGCAGGCCCGGGACAAGGCCTACGTTCCCGTCCACGGTGAGATGCGGGAACAGTCCCGTTTCCTGAATCACGTAGCCGATCCGCCGCCGGAGCTCGATCGGGGCCCATGCCCGGGTCGGGCGGCCTTCCACCAGCACCTCTCCCGCGGTCGGCGACAGCATGGCGTTCACCAGCCTCAGCGCCGTGGTTTTTCCCGTACCGCTGCGCCCCAGCAGCACCAGGGTCTCGCCGGGCAGGAGCTCGAGATTCAAGCCGTTCAGCACAGCCCGGCCGCGAATCGCGTAGTCAACGTCCCGGAACTCAACGAGAGGCTTCATAGCAAGGGCCGACCCCCGGACCGGACCGGCTACGCGGCCACCCACAGATTCTCGGCGAACGGCCACTCCTCATCCACCCACTGCGCCGCGCTGAGGAACCCGGCGGCGGCCGCCATCAGTGGAAGCTCAGCGGCCACGTATTTGTACGAGGATTCGGTCCAGATCGTTTCGCCCCGACGCAAGCGGATGTTCATCTCCGCGTCCGATATTTCGACGTCCTGGTCCCGCGTGGCGCGGAGGTGCATCTCGACGCGGCGCAAAGGCCGATGATAGCGCGCTTCGTGGGCGAACGAGCGCAGGTCGAAGTTTCCGCCCAGCTCACGGTTGATGCGCCCGAGCAGGTTGCGGTTAAACGCGGCCGTCACCCCGGAGGGGTCATCGTAGGCGGCCAGCAGCGTGTCTTCCGGTTTCTCCAGATCCATCCCGATCAAGGTGGCATCTCCCGGGCGCAGCCGGCGGCGCAGCCGGCGAAGGAACTCCGCGCCGCCCCGGCGATCGAAGTTTCCGATATTGCTGCCAAGGAACAGCAGCAGCAGCCGGCAGCCCGGTGTCCGTAACCGCTCCAGCCGCTCCATTCCCTCGAGATACCCGGCATGAATCGCCCGGACCGCTACGACATCCTCCAGCGCCCTCTCGCACCGCGCCAGGGCGTGAGCCGACACGTCAATGGGATGATACTCCGGCTGGCGCCCATACGCGAGGGCTTCCAACACGATGCGGGTCTTGCCGCCGCTTCCGCTCCCCAGCTCCGCCACCGCCAACTCGCCGGGAAGGTACCGGGTCAGCTCCGGCGCCGCCCGCCGCAGCACGCGTTCGTCCGCGCGGGTGACGCCGTATTCCGGAAGATGCGTGATGGCGTCAAACAGCGCGCTGCCAAGATCGTCGTACAGGTATTTCGACGGGATCGCCTTCTGTCCCTCGCGGCCGAGCCCTTGCCGCACGTCCCGGGCGAACCCGGTGAGCGGGGGGGCGGCCGCGGTTTCCGAGGCCGCCGTGGCGAAGCGTGTCAAGGTTTCCTCCCACCTACTCGCGCACGCTGCGAAAGGTCGCGAAGACGTACGCGTAATCCTGCCGGAACCAGTTGCGAAAAGAGCGGCGCAGCAGCTTTGCGCTCGTCCGCGGAGAGGCGCCCTTCAAGGTGAAGTGATCCTCGTCGAAGAAGTTCGCCGAATAGCCGGGATAGAAATCGAACTCCCGGAAGCCGGGAAGCGGCCGGAAGAGGTCGCGTGTCCACTCCCACCCGTTGCCCAGAAGCTGCGCCGCGCCGAAAGCGCTTTCGCCGGCTGGACGGGCGGTCACCGGCTCGGGATCCCAACGCCGGAAATCGAAGTTTCCGCGCTTGGCGTCCGGCGGCCCGTCGCCCCACGGATACGGCCGTTCGTCTCCCTCGGGCGTACAGTAGGCGGCGCGATGGATCTGCGCCTCCGACGGCAGCCGCTCGCCCCTCCAGGCGGCGTACGCGGCAGCCTGCCGGTGAGTCACGTACACCGGCCAGTCGAGCGGCAGCGGTATCTCCGCGAACATTGTTCGCAGCATCCACCCCCCGGCCGACAGCTTCCAGAAGAAGGACGGCGTTCCCCCTTCGGCCACGAAGCGCAGGTACTCTCCGTTGGTCACCTTGTATTTCCGGATGGAGAATTCCCCGACTTCCTCCGGGGTCTCCTCGAATTCGTTGTCCCATCCGAAAGCGGCGCCGCGCGCCTGCCCGAGCGTGGCCGTGCCGGCGGGGATTTCGATCCAGGTCTCCGGCGGCGCGGCGGCCGCGTTATCGGGTGTGTATCCGCTCCTCTTCAATGACGGCAGATGATGCAGCAAGTAGCAGAGTGTCTCGGCGTGCATCAAGCGGTGCTCGATGGCGACGTGAACAATCTGTACCGGCGCTTCCGCGAGCAGCCGGTCGACGGTCTCGCGGACACGCCGGTTGTAGCGGCCGATCTCCTCGAGCGAAGGCCATTCGGAAGCCGCGTCCGACGGCAGCCCCGCGGCCT
>CAYRPT010000593.1:0-336 GCA_964425895.1 uncultured Solibacteraceae bacterium
AGAGCACCGGCTCGAGCAACTCGCCGGCCGAACCCTGCGCTCGCTCGAGCGCCAACTGCACGAAGCCCTTGATTGTTCCCAGCGGATTGCGGATCTCGTGCGCCAGCACGCCGGACATTCTCCCAAGCTGCGCCAGGTGTTCCAAAGCCAGGCGGCGCCGCTCGTAATCCGCCGCTCGCCGCTCGCTCCACAGGAAATAGAGCGTGAAGCCCACGAGCGCGGCGCTCGCCAACAGGGACAGAAGTAAGTGATGCCGGGTGTGCTCGACGAGGAATGCGGCCGCGTCGCGGGCGATGTCGATACGGACAATGCACAGGGCCGATTCCGAATGAAACG
>CAYRPT010000593.1:346-3111 GCA_964425895.1 uncultured Solibacteraceae bacterium
ATACATCCGAAAGGTGGGAGTCCCTTCGACAACGACATCGGCCGTGTGAAAAAGGGCCTCGCCCCGGAACAAGGCTTGGAGGACGGAATCACCGGGGTCGTCGCCCGCGGAGCGGTAGACCCGGGCCGCGGTGAGGGCCGGTTCCTCCTCGGCCAGGACCTCGAAAGCGTCGCTGAGGCGGCCGGGCGGCAGGGGTTCGAGCCGCGCCGCCAGCCCGGCGGCCAGGCTGCGGAGATAGGCCTCTTCGGCTTCGCCCAGCTCGGCGAGCGTGCGGACGGAACTCACCAGGAGAACCGCGGGGAGAGCCAGCATCGCGATGGCGCCGAGCCATCGGGGGACGCCCCTGCCAATCGGCCGCATCGTCTTCAATCTTCTACTGTAGATGCCGGCCAGCGGCAATGGTGACCGGGGTGCCGGTGGCCGCTCGCTTCCCCGGCGGCCCAGCCGCGGCCGGGCCGTCCTGCCACCCTGCGCTTATCGGAGCCACGTGGCGTAGACAGCTTCAGGGCCCTGCTCCAAACCCCGGCGGGCCACGCGGAACGATTCCCCGGCGTCCGCGGCGCGGTAGGCGGCGCGGGGACGTTCGTAGGCGCCGTCCGCGGCCGCGGGCCAGAGGCGGTGGCCCAGGGGATTCCGCGGATTCACCACCAACGCCGGGCGGGGCGCCAGGCTCGCCACCACGTCCGGCAGATCGAACGCCTTCAGGATGCCGGGAATCACGTTCTCGAAGATCCCGCGATGAATGCGGTGCTCCACCACCGAGCGGTAGGTGGCCAGGCCGTCTTCGATGGCCACCCGCCCGATCCGTTCGTCGAGCGCCGCCGCAAAAAGCGCCGGAATGGCGCCTGCTCCCCGGCCTACGGCGTAGATCCGCTCCGGTTCGACCTCCGGCCGCCGGCCGAGCAGATCCACACCGCGCAGCACGTCGGCGGCGCGCATGCCGGCCAGCGTCTCGCCAAGCAGCAGGGCGGTCATCGCGCTTTCGTAATCGCCGAAGTATCGGGGCCAGTCGGATCCGTATTCCTCGCTCTGGCGGCGCGTCTCCCCGGCGCCTCGCGCATCAATGGCCAGCACCACGTGTCCCTGGCGTACGAACCATTCCAGATCGCCGCCGGGCGCTGCTTGAGCCGACTTCCCTTCTCCATCCACGTAAACGATGGCGGGCTTTCGCGCCGGCCCGGCGCCCGGCACGAAAAGCAAGGCCGGAATCAGGATGCCGGGTTCGCTCTCGTAGACGAGCTTGTCGATGTGATACCCTTCGCGGGCAATGCGCCCGTAGGGACGGACCTCGACCGCGGCCGGCTGGTAGTCGATGCCGCTCCACTGATGGATCCGGCCGCGTATCTGCCGCCGGAAGCCGTCGAGGTCCCCGGCGCCAGCGATGCCCGGGAGCCCTGGATTCAGGGCGGCGGCGCGCTTCCGGTTGAGGTTGTACACGGTTTCACCGCCGAGGGAGTTCGCCACCTGTCCGGTGGAAGTGCAAGCGAGGTCCTCGAACTGGGCGATCTCGATCTCCGGTTCGGGCGCGCGATCCTCTTGCCCTTTGAGCCAGCGGGCAAACCAGTCATAGGCGGCCAGGCGATTGAGCTGGTGGTAGCCGTGTCCCTGATCGACCTCCGACATGGAAAGCTTCCCGCCGGCGCCCAGCCGTTCGTAGAGCGCCTTGGTTTGCTGAAAGGTGGCGCGGGCGCCGGAAATGGAAAAGAAATCCCGGATGGCCGACAACATCAGGTAGGGTTTCGGGGCGAAGGCCAGCACGAAGTCACCGTGATCGAGCCCCGCGGCGAGCCACGGCAGCAACACCTGCTCGGCGTCCTGCGGACCGATGGTGCGCAACAGGTGGCTCCACGAAGTGATGTAGCAGGAGGGCGCCGCGACCCGAATGCGGTCGTCCAGCGCGGAGAGATAGGCGGTGTGTGTTCCCCCCCCGGAATTGCCCGTGCACGCCACACGCTGCACGTCGACCTCGGGACGCGACAGCAGGTAGTCGAGCGCGCGCAGCCCGTCCCAGATTGTATATCGGGCAAGATTATCACCCGTGAGAAGACATTGAATGCCGAGAACCGTGTGCTCCGTGGTCGAGCGAACAAGCTTGCGCTCCTCGAAGTCCTCGTCGTACATCTGGGCTCTCTCGCCTTGACCGAGCGGATCCCAGGCGAGGGCCACATAGCCCTTGGCGGCGAGCGATCCGAGCATGATCTGCCAAGTCTCATGGCTCTTTCCACCCCGCTCATGCCCCAGCGGATAAAGGACCGCCGGGTATGGAGGGCGGCCGGCCTTGGGCAGGTAGAGGTTCGCGGTTACGAAGAAGTTGGGCTGGCTCTCGAAGATAACCTTTTCAATGGTGTAGCCCGGCCGCTCGAGTTTGCCCACGACCCGCGCGTTCAGCGGCGTGCGTTCCGGCAGGCCGCCGACCGCCTCGATCATCCGCCGCCGTATGTAGGCCCGGCGCTCCGCCACCGCCGCTTCGGTGGAAAGGGAGTCCACCGTGCGCGCGCGAGCGGCCAGGGTCTCCTCCGCGCGCGCCTGGAGATACGTCCGCAGCGCGCCCCGAAGGTTGCGGTGTTCCTCGAGCCCTTCGAGGAAATCGAGCTGGTTCTGGGCGGCCGCCGGTGCGGCGAGAGCTCCGAACAGGACGGCGAGAGGGACAAACCGGATGCGATGCACAGGACTATCCTAGCCGAAGAAGAGAGTAACCCAGAAGCGTGGCGCCCTAGCACTACTACGTTAAGTAATTACGGACTTCTCGAGCATCCGACTGTGGC
>CAYRPT010000594.1:0-3098 GCA_964425895.1 uncultured Solibacteraceae bacterium
AAGGGCGCCATCTTGAAAACCCGGACGCCCCGCAGCTTGTAGCTGCCAACCTGGAGAATCACCGACAGCGCCTCCATCACGAAGACGCCGCCGACGAAGATCAGCAGGATCTCCTGCTTGATGAGCACGGCCACCGTCCCCAACGCGCCGCCCAGGGCCAAGGATCCCACGTCGCCCATGAACACCTGCGCCGGGTGGGCGTTGTACCAAAGGAAGCCGAGCGAGGCGCCGGTGAGCGCGCCGCAGAAGACAGTCAGTTCGTGAGCGCCCGGCACGCGGGAGAGCTCCAGGTAGGACGCGAACACCGCGTGCCCGGCGACGTAGGCGAGCACGGTCATCGCGCCCGCGGCGATGATCATCAGCCCGATGGCGAGACCGTCCAGCCCGTCAGTCAGGTTGACCGCGTTCGCCGACCCGACGATGACGAGGATGAGAAACGCGTAGAAAAACAGGAACGCCAGCGGGTAGGTGAACGGGCTCTCCAAGAACCCCCGCATCAGTAGCTCGGGCTTGAATTGCTTGAAGAAAGGAAAGTTCATCGCCGTCGTGTACATCCCTTTGAAGTGCATGCCCGAGAGCAGCACGCCGACGACCAGCGCCGCCAATACCTGGAGGCCGAACTTGGCGCGGGCCGTCAAGCCCAGGTTCCGCGCCCTGCGCACCTTGGTGAAATCGTCGTGAAAGCCGATCAGGCCGAAACTCAGCAGGCTGAAGAGCACGATCCACACCTGCGGGTTGCGGAGATTGCAGAACAGGAGCGCCGGCAAGAGCACCGAGACAATGATGAGTACTCCTCCCATGGTCGGCGTGCCCGCTTTCTTCTGGTGCGACTTCGGGCCGTCTTCCCGGATGTACTGGCCGATCTGCAACTGGCGCAGCTTGGCGATCAGCCACGGGCCCAGCAGGACGGAAAGCAGCAGCGCCGTCAGGCTCGCCATCGCCGTCCGGAATGTTACGTAGCCGAACAGCGGAAATGGGATCCATCGGGGGTAGAGAACCTCGTAGAGGAGCCAGTACAGCATCAGAGAGCCTCCCCGGCCGGACCAGTTCCCCTGGCGGCGGAGCCGGCATCGCCCCCTCCCGTCTCCGCCAGGGCGCCGGCCGCCGCGCGGCCATGGGAGAGGAAACGATCGAGGGCTCGCTCGACGCGAGAGCCGCGGGATCCCTTGAACAGAATGACGTCGCCGGGGCGGGCCAGTTGCGCTATGCAGTCGCCCGCCTCTTCGGGCTCGGGAAAAAAGTACGCGGCGCTGAGGGGCAACCCTCCCGCCACGGCTGCGTCCGCCAACTGGCGAGCCGCGCCGCGTATTCCCACGAGCACATCCACCCCGCACGCCGCAACGTAGCGTCCAATCTCCTGGTGCAGGGCCTCGGTCCGGCGACCGAGCTCGAGCATCTCTCCGAGCACGGCGATCCGCCGCCGCGCCGGAGTATCCCGGAGGATCTCGAGCATGGCTCGGACCGCATCCGGATTGGCATTATAGCAATCATCGATGATTCGGATACCGTGGCGATCCATCCGGCGTCCCCGCATGGGAGACGCCTCCAGGGTCCGGATCGCTTCCCGCAGTTCGCCGGGTGGAATGCCGAACAGCCGCGCCACGGCAACGCCCGCGAGGACATTCAGCACAGCGTGACGGCCCTCGAGTGCCGTTTCAAACACCCCTTCGCCGGGGATTTCAAAGAGGGCGCCGGATTCCGTGCGCCGCAGGTTCACCGCGCGCACCGTCGCCTCCGGTGAGAAGCCGAATGTCATCACCGGCCCCGGATGAACGGACGCGAACGCCGCTACGCGCCAGTCGTCGGCGTTGAGCACGGCCGTCCCGCCGGCAGGCAGAACCTCGATCAGTTCGCGCTTGGCCAGTGCGATGCCGTCGATCGAATCGAAGTTCTCCAGGTGGGCGTACCCGACATTCGTCACCACGCCGATGTCCGGGCGAGCCACGGCGGACAGGGCGGCGATCTCACCGGCATGGTTCATGCCCAGCTCGAGCACCGCGGCCTCCGCGCCGGCCGGCAGGCGCAAAATCGATAGCGGGAGGCCCACGTGGTTGTTGAGGTTCCCGGTTGTTTTGCCCACTCGCAGTCGCACGGCCAGCAGATGGGCGATTATGTCCTTGGTGGTGGTCTTGCCGGCGCTGCCGGTGACCCCCACCACCGTGCCTCCCCACTGACGCCGCGCCCATGCGGCCAGCGCGTGCAGACTCGCGAGGGTGTCGCACACGGGAAGCAACAGCCCCGGGGCGGCCACCGGGCGGTCCACCACGGCCGCGGAGGCGCCGCGCGCCATGGCGTCGGCGACGAAGTTGTGCCCGTCGTGATTCGGACCCCGAAGGGCGAAGAAGAGGTCGCCCGGGGCGCTCGTGCGCGAATCGACGCTCCAGCCCGAGACCATGCCCGCCGGCGGCTCCGCCGCCGCCGAGATGGTGCGAGCGACGTCGGCCAGCGCAAGCATCATCGAGCACCTCGCACGGCGCCGCGCTCCCGGAGAATTCGCCGGGCGACGTCCCGGTCGTCGAAATCAATTGTCCGGTCCTTGAGTATCTGGTACGTTTCGTGGCCTTTGCCCGCAATCAAGACCACGTCCCCGGCCCGGGCTTCGGAAAAGGCCAGGCGGATCGCGCTCTCGCGGTCCGGCTCGGTCCGGTAGGGGGTGTCGCAGCGGCCGAGTCCGACGAGGGCGTCGTTCATGATCGCAATCGGGTCCTCGCTGCGCGGGTTGTCCGACGTCAGGATGACGAGGTCGGATCCTTCTCCAGCCGCCTGCCCCATGAGCGGACGCTTGTTCCGGTCGCGGTCACCGCCGCAGCCGAAGACGGTAATGACGCGCGCCGGGTTAAGCTCGCGCGCCGCGGTGGTGGCCTTCCGCAGCGCATCATCGGTGTGGGCGTAGTCCACGACGACGAGAAACTCCTGGCCTTCGTCGACCCGTTCGAAGCGTCCGGGAACCCTCCGGCAGGACTCTAAGCCGGCCACGATCTCTTCGGGACGGAGCCCGTATGTTACCCCGGCGGCGAAGGCGGCCAGCATGTTGGAGACGTTCATCCGGCCGAGCAGGGGAGACGTGACGCTCCACTTCTCACCCCGCCATTCGATGT
>CAYRPT010000595.1:0-3084 GCA_964425895.1 uncultured Solibacteraceae bacterium
TCTGCCGTCCCACTAGACGGCCGGTCGGCCCGTCCCCGCCACGTTGACCAGCGCAAACGCCGGCCACCCCGAAGCTGGGACGTCAGCGAACCTCAGCCCCTTCCGCGGTCTTTTCCGCCGCGGCGGGACAGGATCCCGGATCGACGGTACCATCAAAAGTAGGATGCCCAAGGTAACGTTCCTGCCCGCGAACATCACCGTCGAATTCGATCCGGAAACGATGCCGTACAGCGAACACGGCAAGCGGTTCTCGATTCTCGACGTCGCGCTCAACCACGGCCTCGAGCTCGAGCACGCCTGCGGCGGTAACTGCGCCTGCACCACCTGCCACGTCGTGGTGCGGCAGGGCGAAGCCAACCTCTCGGAAATGGAGGACGACGAGGCGGACCGCGTGGAGCAAGCCGCGGACTTGACCCTGCACTCGCGGCTGGGCTGCCAGTGTGTCGTCACGGGCGACGTGGTCGTCGAGATTCCGGCCTGGAACCGTAACTACGTCAGCGAAGGCGGGGGCTCCAAGAACCTTGGGGACGCGATTCCCGCCGCCCGGCGGTAACCCCCGCCGGCTTGCCTCCCGGGCCACGCCGGCCGCGCGGCGCACGCCCCGGTTTTCCTGATAGATTGGCGGCAGTTTGTTATATAGGGCGGAGACGCATATCGGCTAACGTAGGAATTTCGGCCGGCGCGCCAGGCCAGCGAACGAGGTGAGATCCCGTGCCGGGAGAAGTCATTCGGGCGACCTACACGATCGAGACGTCGGCGAATCTGGAGGCAGCCGCTGAGACGCTGGCCGGTGAGCAGTCGACCGGAACTTTCGTCCGCGTGCCGGGCGAAACCGACGATCTTCGCGCCCGGCATGCCGCACAGGTGGAATCCATCGAGCCGCTGGGGGAATCCGATTCGCCCGGGCTGCCATATTCAAGGACGCCCCGCGACGGTGCGCGCTGCTACCAACGCGGCCGCGTTGTGGTCGCGTTTCCCCTGGAGAACGTCGGACCCTCGCTTCCCAACCTGCTCGCCACCGTGGCCGGCAATCTCTTCGAGCTGCGGGAGTTCTCCGGCCTTCGTCTGGAAGACATCGAGCTGCCGCCCGCGTTCGCCGCACGCTACCCCGGCCCGCGCTTCGGCATTGACGGCACCCGGCGCCTCGCCGGCGTCTCCGGCCGCCCCATCATCGGCACCATCGTGAAGCCGAGCGTCGGACTCTCACCGGACCAGACCGCGACGCTCGTTGAATCCCTCGTGACGGCCGGCCTGGACTTCATCAAGGACGACGAGCTTATGGCCGACCCGCCCCACTCGCCCTTTCAAGTGCGGGTGGCGGCCGTGATGCGGGTGATCCACGAGCGCGCCAACGCCACCGGCCGCAAGGCGATGTACGCTTTTAACGTCACCGGCGACCTCGACCTCATGTTGCGCCATGCCGAAACGGTCCGCGAGGCCGGCGGGACCTGCGTGATGGTTAGCGTCAACAGCGCGGGACTGCCGGCCGTCACCGAGCTGAGCCGGCGCTGCGGACTACCGATTCACGGCCATCGCAATGGCTGGGGGGCGCTTACCCGGTGTCCCCATCTCGGCTTCGGGTTCAAGGCCTACCAGAAGCTGTGGCGGCTGGCGGGCGTCGATCACTTGCACACCAACGGCCTGCGGAACAAGTTCTGGGAGCCCGACGAGTCGGTCATCGATTCCGCCAGGGCCTGTCTGGCGCCCATGTTCGGCGGCTATCGCATCATGCCCGTGCTCTCCTCGGCGCAGTGGGCCGGACAAGCGCCGGATACGTACCGCGCCCTCGGCACAACCGACCTGATGTACCTTTGCGGTGGCGGGATCCTGGCCCATCCGGCCGGACCGGCGGCGGGCGTGCTCAGCGTGCGTCAAGGC
This sequence comes from uncultured Solibacteraceae bacterium, assembly GCA_964425895.1. Taxonomy (GTDB): domain Bacteria; phylum Acidobacteriota; class Terriglobia; order Bryobacterales; family Bryobacteraceae; genus CAYRPT01. The sequence goes on from CAYRPT010000595.1 coordinate 1,879, forward strand.
TGGGAAGCCGCGCTCCGGGGGGCATCGCTCGAGGAATATGCCCAGACGCACCCCGAACTGCGCCAGGCGATCGAGAAGTTTGGCGGATAGGGCTGCCCACGGCGATCCGACATGCTACCTGACAAGCTCCAGATCACCTTCTACGGCGACGACTTCACGGGATCGACCGATGCCATGGAGTCGCTTGCCCTCGCCGGTTTGCGGACCGTGCTGTTCCTGGACGCGCCAGACCCCGAAGCGCTCAAGCAGTTCCCGGAACTGCGCGCCGCCGGCCTAGCCGGTAACAGCCGGGCGATGGACCCGGTGCGAATGGAGGAATGCCTGCGGCCGGCGTTCGCCGGTTTGAAGACGCTCGGCGCGCCGCTCGTTCACTACAAGGTTTGCTCCACCTTCGACTCTTCTCCGGAAATCGGCAGCATCGGCAAGGCGCTCGAAATCGGAGCCGACGTGTTCCAGTGCGCCTTCGTGCCGGTGCTCGCAGGCGCTCCCATCCTCGGCCGCTACTGCGTCTTCGGCAACGTCTTCGCCCGGTCCGGGCTGGACAGCCCGGTGTTCCGGCTCGATCGTCACCCGACCATGAGCCGGCATCCGGTGACGCCGATGAGCGAGAGCGATCTGCGTCTGCACCTCGCCCGACAGACCGCGTTCCGCAGCGGCCTGGTTGATGTACTGGATCTCGACGCGCCCACCGCGGACCTCGATCGCCGCTTCAACCAGGTGATCGCCTCCGGCGAACGCATCGTCCTCTTCGATGTGCTGCATGACCAGCATCTGGCGAAAATCGGCCGGCTGCTCGTAAAGCATTCGAGCGATGACGCCCCGCTGTTCATCGTCGGCTCTTCCGGGGTGGAGTACGCGCTAACCGCCTATTGGCGCCAGGAGGGACTGCTGCCGCCCTCAGTTCCGCGCTGCCCGCCCGCGCGCTGCGAGCAGATGCTGGTGGTTTCCGGAAGCTGTTCCCCCGTTTCCGATCGCCAAATGGCGTGGGCGCTTGAGCACGGCTACCGGGAAATTCCGCTCGACACGATGCGCTTCGCGGCGCCGGACGAGATGGAGGCCGAACTGGAGCGCGGCGCGCGCGCGGCCCTTGACCTTCTGGATCGAGGAGTCAGCCCGATCCTCCACACCTGCCGGGGACCACTCGATCCCCGTCTGGCCGCCGTACGGGAGCGCTGGTCCGAGCGCGGCGCCGATTCCGTCGGCCAG
>CAYRPT010000596.1:0-3084 GCA_964425895.1 uncultured Solibacteraceae bacterium
CTGCTCGAGAGCGAGCTGTTCGGCTACGAGAAAGGCGCCTTCACGGACGCCCGGGCGCAGAAGCGGGGCATCTTCGAACTGGCTGACAGGGGCACCCTGTTTCTTGATGAAATCGGGGAGATTCCGTTGATGCTCCAGGCCAAGCTCCTCCGCGTCCTGGAAGAGCAGAGCTTCCGCCGGCTGGGCGGGCTGAAGGACATCCAGCTCGATCTTCGGGTGGTCGCGGCCACCAACAAGAACCTTCGCGAGGCGGTCCAGGAGGGGGCGTTCCGCCAGGACCTTTATTTCCGCCTGAACGTCATCCACATCACGATTCCGCCGCTGCGCGAACGGCCTGAAGATATACTGCCGCTGGCTCAATTCTTCGTCGAGCACTACAACCGGAAGTTCAAGCGGCAGATCACCGGGGTGGCGGAAGAGGCGCGCCGGCTGTTGGTGGTGCACGACTGGGCCGGCAATGTGAGGGAACTTCGCAACGCGATCGAGCGGGCCATGATTCTTGAGGAAAGCTCGCTGATCCGGCCGGCGAATCTCCCGCTGGCAATCGGGAGAGGTGTTGGGAATGTGGAGCCTCCACCCGCGGCGGCGTTGCCGGTGGTAGCCGATGCGGGCATGTCGCTTGAAGAGAACGAGCGGCAGTTGATCCTGCGGGCTCTCGAGAAGACGGGCGGAAACCAGACGCAGGCGGCCAAGCTGCTTCGGATCACCCGGGACACGCTGCGCTACAAGATGAAGAAGTTCAAGCTGCGATAGCTGGACGTCCTCGCGGCTCTCGGCGCTCCTCAAGCAAGGAGTGGAGTCCGGCCCCATGCCGCTCCCACTGATGTGATTCCGCCGGCATGAATGCCGGCGTTGCACGCCTGGCGGCGCGCTCCACGCGCCAAGAGAATCAGAAACGTGGGCCTCGATCGAGCTTCTCCCCCAGGAGCCGGCCGCCCCCACGGGCGCGCCGAATACCATAGAATTCGACAATGGACCGCAGAACGTGTTTGACCACAATGGCGGCCGCTGCCGCCGGAGGAACCGTACCGGCGCAGGCGGCCGGAAAGCCGATACAGCTTCATGTCGATCTTGAGGTGGCGCCCGGCCGGGAAAAGGAGATGGAGACCAACTTCCACACCGTCTTTGAGCCGGTGATCTCCAAGCAGCCCGGATTCGTCTCGGTGGCGCTGCTGAAGCTGAGAAAGGCGGTCGTCGGCGCCAACCCGACCCCGGCCGGCTATCTGCTTGTCATAAGCTTCGCCACCGAGGAGCAGCGTCTCACGTGGGTCGCCACGGACGATCACCAGCGCGTCTGGCCGTCCATCGAGAAGACCCTGGCGGGCATGAAGTTCAACGCCATGCTCTACGACCCCGTGTAGGCGGCGCGGGAGCCGGCGTCCGTGCCGGCTGCTACATCTCCCACCGCCACAGGTTCACGCTGGATGTGTATCCCGCGCCCACGGCGGCGAACAGGACGATATCCCCACGCTTCAGCTTGCCCCAGGCGATGGCGTCGCGAGTGGCGAGCGGGATGGTGGCCGCGGTGGTGTTCCCGTACTCCCCGATGTTGATGATGACCCGGTCCTCCGGGATGCCCAAACGGTCGGCGGTGGCGGTGATGATGCGCCGGTTGGCCTGGTGCGGAATGAAGGCGCCGATTTCCTCCGGCCCTAAGCCATTGCGCTCCAGAACCGTGCGGCATGATTCGTACATCGTCCGGACGGCGTACTTGAAGACCTGCTGGCCGTCCTGCTGGACGTAATGGAGCCGCTTCGCCACGGTTTCGTGCGAAGGCGGCTGACGGCTGCCCCCGGCGGGCATCTTCAGGTAGTTTCCCCCGGCGCCGTCCACGACGTTCAGGAAGTCGATGAAGCCCACCTCGGCGCCGGCGGCCGGTTCGACGAGCATGGCCCCGGCGCCGTCGCCGAACAGGATGCACGTGGCCCGGTCCTCGTAGTCGATGATACGGGACATCGTGTCCGCTCCGATGACCAAAACGCGGTCATGAGAGCCGGAGCCTACGAGCGAGGCCGCGGTAGTCAGCCCGTAGAGAAAACCGGAACAGGCCGCGACCAGGTCAAAGCCCCAGGCCCGTGTCAGTCCGAGGCGGTTCTGGACCAGACAGGCCGTCGAGGGGAACATCATGTCGGGCGTGACGGTGCACACCAGGACGGCGTCCACCGAGGACGGTTCGACGCCGGCGGAATCCAGAGCGGCGCGCGCCGCCTCGACGGCGAGGTCCGAGGTCGCCACATCCGGCGCGGCGATGTGCCGCGTCCGGATCCCGGTGCGATCGACGATCCACTGATCGTTGGTTTCGACCATCTGCTCGAGGTCGTGATTCGTCAGCACCTTAGGGGGCACATGACACCCCACCGCGCTGATTTTGACTTTACGCAAGAAGCCTCCCGAAGAGTTCAGAGGATAGAAGCTACAAACTTCTTTGATATGTTAAATTTGGGTCAAATGCAAGTCCGCAGCGCCGTGCTGTTCGAGACCCTGGAGGAAATCTACCACCGCGTCTACCGCGAGGTCCGCCCGGATGCCGCTTCGCCAACGTTCCGGGTCGAGTTCTGCCGCTTCGCCAGCGCCAACAGTTTCATCCGGATGCGGGAAGGGGAGATCCGGGTACGAATCACGGACATTCTCGAGGCGGCGCCGGCCCCGATCCAGGAATCCCTGGCGTTCATCCTCCTCGCCAAGTTGTTCCGCCGCGAAGTGCCGCCGAAGTACGCCCAGCGCTACCGGCGTTACCTCAACCGGCACGAGGTGCGGCGGGCGCTCCATCTGGTGAGGCAAATACGGGGCCGGAAGCTGCTGGATCCGCCCGAAGGGTGTCACTACGATTTGGAACACATCTTTGAGGAGTTGAACCGGCGGTTCTTCGACGGCCTCATGGCCCGGCCGACGCTGGGGTGGAGCAGGCGGGCTTCCCGGGTCGCCCTGGCGCACTACGACCCCTCGCACAACTCGATTGTGGTCAGCCGTGCTCTCGACCGGCCTGACGTGCCGCGGCTCGTGATCGAATACGTGATGTTCCACGAGATGCTCCACCTGCGTTACCCGGCCGAGCACGCCGGAACCGTCCGCCGGGTCCATACG
>CAYRPT010000597.1:0-3083 GCA_964425895.1 uncultured Solibacteraceae bacterium
CGCCGGTGGAGGCCATGGCGCGCGGACGCCGGGACTACGTCTCACAAGTGCGCGCCGGCCGCAACCTCGCCTTCGGCGCTACGCTGGCCCTGGCCGCGGCGATAGCCTCCGGGCTTCCGCCCGCGGGCGGAAAGCCGGTGGCGGGCTACGTAGCGGCGCTCCTCCTCATTGGAGCCGCGGCGCTCGCTATTCCGGCCGTCGTCTCTTTTCTGTCGCGGATGTGGCCGGCGGCCCTGGCTCGGGTGCTGGGCGTGGAGGCGCAGCTTGCTTCGCGAAGCCTTGGAGCGGCGCTCAACCGCACGTCGGTGCTGGTGGCGGCGCTGGCCACCGCGGTAGCGATGATGGCCAGCGTGGGAATCATGGTCGGCAGCTTCCGCCAAACCGTGTCGCTGTGGCTGGACGACCAGCTTCGGGCGGATTTCTACCTGCGGCCGGCCGGAGGGGGAGGGACGAACCGTCTGTCCACGCTCTCCGCCGATCTGGCGGATCGGATCGAGGCGCTCCCCGGCGTGGCGGCGGTGGACCGCTTCCGGACATACGACGTCGCCTATAACGGGTTGCCGGCGATCCTGGGCGCCGGCGACACCGCCATTGTGCGCCGTTACGGACGAACGAGCTTCCTCCCTGGGCAGGACCGCGAGGGGATTCTGACACGGTTGCCCGCCGGGGACTTCGTGATCGCCAGTGAACCCTTCGCCAACAAGCACGGCGTAACAGTCGGGTCCAGGGTTCGCCTGGCTCTCGGTGGCGTTCCGGCCGAGTTCGAAGTGCTCGGCATCTACCGCGATTTCTCGAATGAACGCGGCTACCTCATCATGGATCGAGGGACGCTGCTGCGCTATCTGCCCGACCCGTCTCCTTCCAGCCTGGCGGCGTATCTCGATGCAGGGGAGGACATCGAATCGGCCCGGCGCCGCCTGGAGGAAGCGTGCGCCGGACACGAGGTAGTGTTGTTCACCAACCGGAGCCTCCGGGAGGAGGCGATGCGCATCTTCGACCGCACCTTTGCGATCACCTACGCACTGGAGGCGGTGGCTGTCGTGGTGGCCGTGATGGGGATCGCCGGCGCGCTGCTGGCTCTTGTAATCGACCGCCGGCGCGAAATGTCCGTGCTGCGATTTCTCGGGGCGACCGCGGGCCAGATCCGCCGTCTGGTGCTCTTCGAGGCCGGATTGCTCGGCCTGCTGGCCAACTTCGTGGGACTCGCGCTCGGCTTCGCGCTGTCGCTGATCCTGATCTTTGTCATCAACAGGCAGTCGTTTGGGTGGACCATCGAGTTTCACCTGCCAGTGGCGCTGTTAACCGCCGGGCTGACCGTCGTATATGCCTCCACCGTGGTGGCCGGCCTGTATCCGGCGCGCGTGGCGGCGCGTCTGAATCCGATCGAGGTGGTGCATGAAGAGTGACGCGAGCCCGCGGCCGGGGCCGCACGACGGAGCCGCGCGCGGGGCGTCCGCCCGGACGGCGCGCCGCCTCGCGAGGGCATGCCGATGGGAATACGGACGCCTGCTGAGCGTTCTGTTCCTGCCCGCGATCGTGGCCGCCGGCGGCTCTCCCGAATACCGTGTGGCGCTCCCCGGCTACGCGTACGAGTTCCCCCGGGATCATTTCAGCCACCCGGACTTCCAGACCGAGTGGTGGTACTACACCGGGAATCTCTTCACCGCGGAAGGCCGGAGATTCGGCTTCGAGCTGACCTTTTTCCGCCAGGCGCTGGGGACCGGCGACGGTGCCTCGCTCTGGAGTCTCAACCACCTGTACTTCGCCCACCTCGCGCTGAGTGACATCGGCGCCGGAGAATTCCATCACGCGGAACGGTTCAACCGGGCTGGGCCCGGGCTTGCGGGGGCGAGCCTGGAACAGCTCCGCGTGTGGAACGGCAACTGGCAGGTGCGATGGCGGGACGATCGTAAGCACCTGACGGCCGTAACGGAACGCTACCGGCTGGAACTCGTGCTGACCCCGCGCAAACCACCGGTGATTCACGGCCGCGGCGGCGTAAGCCAGAAAGCGGAGGGAAAGGGCCGCGCCTCGCATTACGTATCCTTTACGCGGCTGGAGGCTCGGGGACGCCTCGTGTTGGACGGAGTAAACCATGAGCTCGCCGGTCAGGCCTGGATGGATCACGAGTTCTTCACGCACCAGCTCGACGCGGGCCAGACTGGCTGGGATTGGCTGAGCATTCAGCTTGAAGACGGGAGCGAGCTGATGGTCTTCCAACTCCGCCGCGCCGGGGGCGGCATCGATCCGCATTCCGCCGGAACGTACGTGGCCCCGGACGGCCGGACGCGCCACCTCACGAGCGACGAGTTTCGCCTGGAACCGGGAGCCCAGCGGTGGAAACACTATCCGATCGACTGGACGATTCACGTTGCACCGTTGGGCTTGAAGCTGCGCGCGACGACGCCGCTGAACAGACAGGAACTGGTGGGCAAGCGCGGCGTACCGCCCAGCTATTGGGAAGGTGCGATGGACTTCACCGGGGAACGCGACGGCCGGCCCGTCCGGGGCGTTGGCTACCTCGAGATGACCGGCTACGAGGAACCGGTGCGACTCGGCGCGGGCGCCCCCTGAGGAGAACCGGCCGCGGGCCGTACAATCGAAGAATGTCGCGAGCAATGAGCCGGCGAGCGCTTCTGGCGTCCGCCGCCAGCCTGGCGTCCCTGGGGGCGCGGAAGAAGCCGCCGATCACTGTAGGCTTGCAGATCTACAGCCTGCGGCGGGAAGCCGAGAAGGACTTGCCGGGCACACTGGCGCTCATCCGCCGGTTGGGTTTCGAAGAGGTGGAGGTGCCGGAGCTATACGGGCGTAGCGCCGCCGAATTCCGCCGCTTGCTGGACGACTCCGGCTTGAAGGCGACCTCGATGGGCGCCGACTTCGCGCGTCTCGATGGGGACCTCGAACGAATCGCCGAGGAGGCGCACCAGTTGGGCGCCCTCTTTGTGGTGTGCGGAACGATCCCCCATCGGACCTACCTGACGGCGGAAGAGTGCCTGCGCGGCGCCGAAGCGCTCAACCGGTTCGGTGAGCCGCTGTCGAAATCGGGGCTCCACTGCTGCTACCACACTCACGGCACGGAGTTC
>CAYRPT010000598.1:0-3080 GCA_964425895.1 uncultured Solibacteraceae bacterium
GCGTGAACACACTCATGCGATGGATCTCAAAAAACAGCGGGAGCGTCCGGAGGCCGCGCAGCGCATCGACGGCGGGGTTGAAGGACTCGAGATGACCTACCTGGAGCACACGTCCGCGGGAGGCGGCCGTCTCCACGAGGCGCCGGGCTGAGGGCAGGTCGCAGGCAATCGGCTTCTCGACAAGCACGTCAATGCCTGCCTCCAAAAGCCCGCAACCCACCTCGGCGTGATGCGTGGTGGGAACAGCGACCACGGCCGCCGCGACGCGGCCGGCCAGATCCCGCCAATCGCGCAGGGCCTCGCATCCGAACTCAGCCGCGGCGCTGGCGGCGCGGTCCGGGTCAGAATCCACGGCGGCTGCGAGGCATGCCCGCTCGGATTGGCGCAGGACGCGGAGGTGGTTCCGGCCGAAAGCGCCGGCTCCGACGACCGCTACGGGAGTGGGGGTCAAGAGCGATTCCTTCCAGTGTTCATGAATGGGTGAGCTATAGTTCTATTGTTAGCCGAAAAATCTGCCGAAATGCTCCAAGGGGGTAGTGGGCCGCGGCGCTGTCACCGCGCGGGTAAGAGCTGGGATGAGTAAGGCCTCAGAGCGCGCCGGAAGGCGGGCGGCGGTCTTCGGCCGGCATCTAGTGGCAAGCGTGACACATCGACGCGCAAGGACCGACGTCCCATTTCTTGTCATCGCCCTTTGGTGGCTGCTGTGTCCGGCCCCGGCGCTGGCGCAGCGCTACGTGTTTGAGCATTACGGGCACGAACAAGGACTGCGCAACCTGGCGATCGATTGTCTTCTCCAGGACCGGACGGGGTTTCTTTGGGTAGGCACTCAGAACGGCCTGTTCCGATTTGACGGCCGCCGGTTTCGGGAGTTCGGTCCTGCGGACGGTCTGCCTGGGAGCTGGATCCACGCCCTTCACGAAGACGCAGAGGGAACGCTTTGGGTAGGCACCGATTCCGGCCTGGCCGTCTGGCGGAACGGCCAGTTCGGGTCTGTCCTCGTGGCTCCCGCGGCGCTCGTGATTTCCCGGCAGGGGATCGCCTCGGGTGACGATGGCCGGCTGTACGTCTCGACCAGCCAGGGACTATGGATGGGACAGAAGAGCCGAGGCGAGATGGAGTTTCGGTTGCTGGAGCTCCCGGGCCGCTACCGAAGCCGGGCGACGCAGGGGATTCATCGCGGACCGGGGGGCGAAATCTGGTTCGGTTGTGGCGAAGAGCGGCTCTGTCGGCTGGCGGATGGAAGGATCGAGTCATGGGGACCTGAGCGTGGCGTACCCATGAGCCGGTGGGATGCGCTGGCGACGGATCGCGGTGGAAGATTGTGGATCCGCGGTTCGCGGAGTCTGCTGTACCTCGAGCCCGGCGGCTCCCGGTTCGCCTCCGCCGGCAAGCCGCTCCCCCAATCGGCGGAATTCGGTGCATTGAGCGTCGACCGTCGCGGCCGGCTGCTCGCGCCTACCGACCATGGACTGTATCGCGAAATCGCCGGCGGGGAGTCGCGGGCCGAGCGGGCGGCAAAGGCCGGGGAGCAGCAAGTCCGGACGGGCTCCGGCTCACCCGGCCCCAATCCGGTCGACATCCGCTGGCAGGTGATCGGCGAAGCGCAGGGCCTCCCTGTCAGCAGCATCGCCCAGGCGATCGAGGATGCCGAGGGTTCGATCTGGGTCGGCATGCAGGGTGCGGGGCTGGCCCGCTGGGTCGGGGACGGTGAGTGGGGGGCCTGGACCAGGGCCGAAGGCTTGAGCAACGACACCATCTGGGAGATGTGCCGCGGGCGCGACGGGGCCCTCTGGATCGGAACGGACCATGGGCTCAACCGGATGCCGCTGGCCGGCGAGCCGTGGCGGGCATGGACGGAGGCGCAGGGGCTCGGAGGAAACCGGGTGCGCGGCGTCGCCGTAGACTCCAAGGGGGTGATCTGGGCCGGTAGTTCCCCTGGTGGTCTCGCGCGAGTGGATCCCGCAACCGGCCGCGTGCGCCGCTTCGGTGTCGCCAGCGGTTTCTCCGGTGGACGGGTGAACAGCCTCATCGTGGATCGCTCCGGCCGGCTCTGGGTGGCCGCCCAGGAAGGGCTGTTTCGCGGTGGGCCGCTCCGCGGCGCGCCGCGCTTCGAGCGCCTGAATCCCACCGGAGCGGCCGGCGAGGAGCAATTCTTCGGCCTTTTGGAGGATCGCGAAGGAGCGGTTTGGGCGGCGGGAAGCCAAGGAATCGTCCGCCTGAGGGAAGGGAGATGGAACCGCTGGACGGTTCAGGAGGGACTATCCAGTAACCTTGCCGGATACCTGGCGCAAGATGCAGAGGGCGCGGTCTGGATTGGCTATCGCAACGCCGCGGGGGTGTCGCGGCTCACGTTCGAAGGCGGGGCGGTCCGGCTGAAACACTTTCGCCGCGGCAGCGGCCTGGGATCCGATAACGCTGTATCGCTGGGTGTTGACAGCCTGGGCCGCGTCTGGGTGGGGAGTGACAATGGGGTGGACCTTTACGAAGCTGGTTTTTGGCGCCACTTCAACCGGTCCGACGGACTCATCTGGGACGATTGCGACGGGAACTCCTTCTGGGCTGAGCCGGACGGGCAGGTATGGCTCGGGACAAGCCGGGGTCTGGCTCGCTACACACCGCGGCGGGAGCCGCTGCCGCGGTATGCCCCACCCGCGGTGATCACGTCGGTGCAGTTCGGCTCCCGGCTCTTCGAGCCCGGAGGCCCGATGGCGGTTTCCTATGGCGAGCGTTCGCTGCTCGTAGGGTTCGCGGCGCTGACGTTTCGACATTCCCAGGACGTCGCGTTCCGGTACCGGATGTCCGGGCTGGAAGATGAATGGGTAGAGACCCGGCAGAATGAGGTGCGGTTCGCCCGGCTTCCATCCGGCTCGTACACTTTCGAGGTGATGGCGCGCAGTGCGCTTGGGGTGTGGAGCGAACGTCCGGCGGCGTTCTCGTTCTCGGTGAGCAATCCGTGGTGGGGTCATTGGTGGCTCCAGTTGCTGGCGGCGGCCGCGGCGGTGGTGGCCGGCCGCGGGCGGCGTAGCCCGCGCAGGGGGCGGCGCTTGGGCGAGCCCCCCCCGCTCGAAGCCGCGGGCGCC
>CAYRPT010000599.1:0-3077 GCA_964425895.1 uncultured Solibacteraceae bacterium
AGGCCGCGATAGCCCATCTCGGAGAGCCTTTCCGCCGGGATCCGCAGCTTGGCGTTGATCTTGTCGATGACTGCGCCCGTGCCGCCGGCGCACTTGTCGTTCATCGACGGGATCTTCTTCTTGCGCCCCGTCTCCGGATCCTCTTTGAAAATAATGATTTTGGCGTCCTGTCCGCCCAGTTCGATCACCGATCCGCAGGCGGGATACAGTTTTTCGACGGCCAAAGAGACCGCGTTGACCTCTTGTACGAACTTCGCCCCGATGTACTTGCCGACGGTGTTCCCGCCCGACCCGGTGATGAAGATGCGCGTGTTCGCCGCGTCGAAGCCGTCCGTCTCCGCCTCGATACGCTCGAGGAATTCGAGCGACTTCTCGGGCTGCTTGGTGTCGTGCCGCTGATAGTCCCGCCAGACGACCTCGTCCGTGCCTGCGTCCACCACCACCGCCTTGACCGTGGTGGAGCCGACATCCATTCCAATCAGGAAGTTCTTCGCCATTCTGGAAACCTAACCCTTGCGATCCCCGGGAACTCTCCGGCCCGCGGTACGGTGTTCCCTAAACCCCCGCCGCGGCCACCGCCCGTTGCGGCCGCCAGCCCTCCCGCTTCCCGCGGTCCGCGATGTGATACACCATCTGGGCCGCGACGCCGACCACACCTTTTCGGTGCGGCACGTGGTACATCGGACGCTTCAGCTCCGGGTGGTCTTCGACGAAGGCGTAGCAGTCGTCGAGGCTCAAGCCGGTGGACTCCAGGGCGGCGGCGAACTCCCGCTTCGCTTTGTTCTTGGCCTCCCCAAGCGCCATCTGCACACGGCTGTGGGCGTTGATCTCGCCCTCGCCGGACGTCTCGATCGGCAAGTAGATGATCTCCTTGTGGTGCGCCACCACCGCGGCCTGGGCGCCGTCGGACTGGGTCGAGGGCATGCAGCCGAACGGCTTGAGGCTGAGCACCATGTGGGCCAGGTCTTTGTTGGAGTAGTAGATGTTCTTGGCCACCTCGAGATGCCCCTCACCGCCGCCGGCGCGGGAATTGTAGAACGGATGCCCGAGGCGCTGCATCTCGTACTGGTCGGTCAGCTTGTGCGCCAGTCCGCCCAGCGCGTCGACGAGGCGGTGGTACTCGCGGCGGAACACCCCCTCGGCGAGCTTAAGCTTTGCCACCTTGTTGCGGTAGCTGAACTCGATCCGGGCGCGCTTGTCCAGCCGCCAGAGCGGGGGCAGCACGGCTCCCTCGTCGAGCCCCTTGAGATCCAAGTTCTTCTGCACCACCTGGTGAATCATGTACATGATCCACGTGCCGATGGGCTCGACGAGCACTTGCGCACCTTCCCGCTCGAGGAAAGCGAACATGTTGAAGTTGCCGTCGCCCTCGGTGGTCTGGGCCCAGAACTCGCCGGTGATCTTGACGATGGGCTTCACGCGGAGGCGGTCGACGTCGACCTCGTTGTACCAGTCGCGGCAACGCCCCAGCGGGGCTGTCATGCCATCTCCCTGAATCTGGTCGAGAAACTTCCCAAGATATTCAGCGGTGTCTTTGAAGTTGCCGAGAAAACCCGCCAGACGATCGCCGATCTTCCATGGCTGCTTCTGCACAAACACTTCGTGCATGTAGTCCATGATGCGGTCGAGCGTCTCGTTCGTCTGGCCGTCGCGAACCTCGAAGGGCCGGATCGCGTAGGCGACCTCGTTCAGCACATCGCCGCAGTTGAGTGCGTTCAGGATGCCGAGGAAGAAGTCGAGATTCATCTCCAGGCCTTGCTCGGCGTCGGACTGGCTGAGCCCGCCCGCCTGTTGGAACAGCAGCACCCGGAATCCGTCGAACCCCGCGTTGCGGAGCGCCAGGCGGTATTCGGCTTCGTACATGCCGAACCGGCAGGGCCCGCAGGCGCCGGCCGTGAAAAAAACATACCGGTCGACGATCTCCTGTTTGCTCAACCCCTGGGCTTCCAGGCTTTGCAGATACTGCACGAGGTTTCCCACGGTGAAGTACGTCGGGTTGCACTGGCCGTTGTTGCCGTACTCTTTGCCCAATTGGAAGGCGGTGACGTTCGGGGTGGGCACCGCCTGGGCGATATAGCCGAGACCTTCCAGGGCGCCGTGGACGAGTTTCTCGTGTTTCCAGGTCAGGCCTCCGAACAACAGCGTCGTGTGACCGCGCTGCTGTTTCAGGAACGGGAGCTCTTCCGGGCGCTTGAAGTGACTCGATTCGCGCCGCGCGACCCCTCGTTCCCGCTCCAGACGGGCGCGTTCTTCCGCCAGACGCTTCTGAATGAAATCCTCCACCGAGCCGATCTGAACCAGACCGGCCGGCGCTCGTGGCTCCAATGGCTGTGTGCTCATAGCATCCCCTCGTGCCGGCGGCCGTTCCTCCGCGGTCCGGACATCCCCCCCGGACCGGCGATTCCCCTTCAAGCCGCCGCTGCTTCCCGGCGATACTGAACTAATCGATACAGAATCGAAAAGGCCGGAATCCTTTGCAGTTTGAACCAGATCGGAGCCGGCTGCAACCGCGAAACAGTGAATGGTTGAATTTTGCCTCCGGATCGCACCTCAAACCGGTTTTTCGGGCGGGCGGCCGGACGTGGGTGAAATCGCGCAATTTGTTGGATCCACGCGACTTGCCGATCTCGGCGGACGCCCCGGACACCGCTCCATCGCACACCCTCGGAAGAAACCGTCCGGTGTCTCCGCGGCCGGGGCGGCCCTGGCGATCACGCTTCCCAAAATCCCCGAAACGTCGTATCTTCATAAGCGATGGAATCAAGAACGCACCGCTGGACGAGACGGAGCTTCGTTTCGGGTTCGCTGAGCCTGGCGGCCGCTTCCTGCGCCCGCTCGGGCCGGCCGCCCTCCGGCGCGCAACGCGCGAATGGGATCGACGAATACGACCCCGGCAACATCAAACTGGCCCACCGCACCCCTTGGAACGCCAGCGACGAGGATCTGCTGTTCCTCAAGCAGATCGGCCTGCGCTGGGTGCGGCTCGAATACGGCGATCAGGATCCCCGGATCGACGCTCTGCGCGCGGTGCAGCGGCGCTTCGACGGGTTCGGCCTCGGTATCTACGGCGCCGTGCA
>CAYRPT010000600.1:0-3068 GCA_964425895.1 uncultured Solibacteraceae bacterium
CTTCGGGGGGCGATCAGCGGGTACAGCGAGCCACCGCGCCGCAGCCGATCCCCGCTGCCGGACTGGATGGATCCCGAGCGGGCGCCGCGCGAGTGGCCGGGGTCGGCCATCGTGATTCAAACCCTCGACGGCGGCAACACGTGGAAACCGATTACGACGTCGATGTTCGGGCGCATCACGCGGCTTCGCCTGCGTGGGCAGGGGCCGAGCCTGGCACTGGTGCAGTTCCGGCACTCGTTCGAATGGCCGTCCGAGGTGTACCGCATCGACCTCGCCGCCAATGGCACGGAGCGCGTTTTCCGGGAGAAGGATCGCTCCATCACCGACGTTCTCTTCACCGCGGATGGCCGGGCCTGGTTGGGCGGCTTCGAGCCGGTCGGCTCGATGGCCGAAACGCCGGTCCCCGGACGCGTCGTCTTGCTTCACAGCGCGGACCTGGGGAAGTGGGAAGGCGTTGCGGTGGACTACCGCGCGGTCGCCAAGCGGGTCACGCTGGCCGCCTCGGGCAACGAGCTTTGGGCGGCCACCGACACCGGCATGATCCTGAAGCTGGATCGAGAATAGAGCCGGGCAAGGCTGTTTGCGGCCCGGTCCGGCCTTTCGCGGGAGGGATGTACGGCGCCGCCGGGCGCGCTACCCCGCCCACCGGAACACCCGAAGCAGGTTCGAAAACCGGTCCGTCCAGAGGGGTGCGCCGTCTTTACTTGACGGCTGTCTCCACGGGCCGGATTGCGCCAAGACCGCCATCAATTCCGGATCCGCACTCAGGACCATCCAATGCGAAGGCAGCTTTCCCGCGCGGCGATCGGCGTCGGATACCGTCAGGTCGGCCCACGCCAGCGCCTCCAAGCCCGCGTCGCGAGCGAGCGATCCCAACACGGCCTCCAGATCAAGAAAGCGGTTCGAGATATGAAACGCGAGGGCTCCTCCAGGGGTCAGCCGCCGATAGAGTTGCAGCGCCTCCCGTGTCAGCAGGTGCACGGGTACGGCGTCGGAGCTGAAGGCGTCCAGAATCAGCAGGTCGTACTGCTTGCCGGTTTCCCGAGCCAGGCTGATGCGGGCATCTCCTGTCACCGCGCGGAGGCCCGCGGAGGAATCCTGCCAGAACGTGAAATGGCCGGAGTCCCTCGCCAGGAACACGACCGTGGGATCCAGTTCGAAGAATGTCCAGCTCTCGCCCGCCCGTCCGTAAGCGGCCAGTGAGCCGACCCCCAGCCCGACTACGCCCACCCGGGTCGATTTGCGCCCGTGAATTTCCAGCGCTCGAAACAGGCTCCCGGCCGGACCGGAGCGGTGGTAGTAGGCGAGCGGCTCGCGGCGGCCCGCGGTATCGGTGTTCTGGATTCCATGCAGCGTGCGGCCGTGGTAAAGCCGGTTCCAGTTGGCCTCGCGGCGGACGCGGTGGATTCCGAAGTACGTCCGGCTGGAGAAGACCACGCCGCCGTGCGAGGCCGGGCCCAATGCTCCGGCCAGAAACAGCGCTCCCACGGCCAGCGCAAAGCGCACCGGCCGCATCAGGAACAGATAGCAGACGACGGCAGGGACGCCGAGCGCCAGCCCAGCGGCTTCCGGGCCGGCCCCGAGACCCAGCGCCGGCGCGGCTCGAATCAGGCCCCACGCCGCCAGACCCAGCAGTCCGGCCGGTAGCGCGTCTTTCCAGGCGAGGCCCCGCACGTCCGACGGCATGGCACCGCTCGCGTCCCTGGGCGGCCGGCGCAACAGGCAAGCCATCACCAGGCCGATCGGGTACTCGGCGACGCCGGGGAACAGAACCGGCGCCGCCAGCGCGTTGAACACCCCGCCGGCCAGCCCGCCCGCGGCGATCCAGAAGTAGTAATCGGTAAGCCGCGAGACGTGCGGACGCGAATCGGCAAGCTGTCCGTGCCCGGCCAGCGCAATGGCAAACAGTCCCGCAAGATGCAGCGGGAACAAGCCCCAGGCGGGTAACTCCAGACCTTCCGCGAGGAGGGTGACGGCCAGCAGGATGACTACCAGAGGCATCACGCGCTCGAGCCAAGCCACCGAAAAGATCCGGCGCCGCGCGAACGCCAGAATGTAGGTGGCCAGGTAGAGCGCCAGCGGGGCGACCCACAGCAGCGGCGCCGCGGCGACATCCGTGCTCAGGTGGGTAGTGACACTGAGCATCAGGCTCGACGGAACGAACGCCAGCGCAAACCATCGCCACCGCGTACGGGATTCCACCGGCTGGCGCCGGCCGCCGCCCTGCTCGTCTCGCCCCGGCGCGGCGCCATTCCTCGCCGCCAGCGCGCAGCCCGCGATCAGAATCATCAGAAGAACATAGCCTCCCGTCCAGATGCGACTCATCCAGGTGACGTCGAACGCGGGCTCAAGAAACAACGGGTAGACGATCAGGGCCGTCAGACTTCCGAGGTTTGACGCCGCGTACAGGAAGTACGGATCCCCGGCCCGCTCGTGCCCCGTGGCGGAAAACCAGCGCTGGAGCACCGGTGCGCTCGCCGAAACAACGAAGAAGGGCAATCCGGCGGTCGCCGCCAGCAGCGAGAGTTGCCACAGAACCGGCGCCGCTTCACCCGGCGCCCATTCGGGTCCGATCCGGATCGGCAGCAGGGCCAGGGGGACGGCGGTCACGGCGACATGTACGGCCGCCAGGTTCCGTCGCCTTGCCGACGTTGCCCGGTGAGCATACCCATAGCCGGCCAACAGCACCGCCTGGAAGAACAAGACGCAGGTATTCCACACCGCCGGTGCGCCGCCGAACAAGGGCAAAACCATCTTTGCCACAAAGGGCTGGAGCAGAAACGTCAGAACCGCGGCGAGGAAGGTGGCGGCCGTGAAAAGCGCGAGCACAAATAACGAACCTGAATCCTCTTACAGACTACCGGATCGGCCCTGATGGTAGGCGACCGGGACCGCGCTGGTTGCGCGGTCCCGGCAGGCGTGTGGCGGGCGCCGGCGCGGTGGTGGCAGGTGCAACCGCCAGCGCGACGCCGGTTACGGCGTTTACGGCTGCCCGTTATGGTCATGGAAGGGCAGGGGCGTGCGGTATAGCTGTAACGACCGCGCCAGAACCTGCAACATCGACCGCT
>CAYRPT010000601.1:0-3066 GCA_964425895.1 uncultured Solibacteraceae bacterium
GGCCGACGACTTCTGGGGCTACGTGACCAACGGGGGCACCGAGGGCAATATCTACGGGCTGTTTCTGGGACGCGAGCTGTTTCCTTCGGGGATGGTGTACTACTCCGAAGATACGCATTACTCCGTCTCGAAGAACCTCCGGGTCCTGAACATGAAACACATCATGATCAAGGCCCAGCCCAACGGAGAAATAGATTACGAGGACCTTTACCAGACGATGCAGATCCACCGCGATGTGCCGCCCATCGTGTTCGCCAATATCGGCACAACCATGACGGAGGCCAAGGACGACATCGGGCGGATCCGGCGCATGATGAAGGACCTCGCGCTGCACCAGTCCTACATCCACGTGGACGCGGCGCTCTGCGGCATGACGCTGCCGTTCGTCGATGGGGCGCCCGCTTACGATTTCCAGCAGGGCATCGACAGCATTTCGATCAGCGGCCACAAGTTCATCGGCTGTCCCTTTCCGTGCGGCATCGTGCTGGCGCGGAAAAGCCATGTGAACCGGATCGCGCGTTCCGTCGAATACGTCGGCACGCTCGATACGACGCTGACCGGCTCGCGGAACGGAGTGGCCGCCCTGTTCCTTTGGTACGCCATTCGCAAGATCGGTGCCGCGGGCTTCCGCCAGGAGGTGGCGGACTGCATGGAGAGAGCCGCCTACGCCGTGGAGCGCTTTCGCCGGGCGGGTATCCGCGCCTGGATGAACCCGCATTCAATCACCGTCGTGTTCGAGCGCCCGCCCGCCTCTGTGCTGGACAAGTGGCAGATCGCCGTGCAGAACGACCGGGCGCATATCGTGGTGATGCAAACCATCTCCCGCGAGCAGATCGATCGCTTGATCGGAGACATCCTGGCGGCGAGGGAGGCCGAAGGAAGAAGAGTCGAGGCATGAAAGAAATTGTCGTTGTGACGGAGAATCGCGCGGGGTTGCTCGCCGATATTGCGGAAATCCTGGGCGCGCGGGGTATCAACATCGAAACCGTCGATGCCGAAGAAGTCCACGACACCGCCCTCATCGAAATGACCGTGGACCGGTATGACGAGGCGCTTCAGAGCCTGCGCGACGCCGGCTTCCACGCCATCACCGAGGACGCGATGGTCGTCCGGTTGAAAGATGAGCCCGGCGCCCTGGCCAAGGTCGTCCGCCGCTTCAAGGAAGCGCGGATCGATCTTCGCAGCGTGCGCTTCATCCGGCGCGAGAAGGACTACGCCTTCGTCGCCATCTCCACCGGCCGGAGTGAGGAAGCCAAGGCGCTCATCAAAGAGTTCCTGGTAAACAGCGGCTGACCGCGGGGAGCAGCGCGCACTGCCCGGACCCTCACGGCTGCCGGCCGAACTGAATGGTGGAATCGGCCGCGAACCGCCGGTAGTCCGCGTAGCGGATGGTCAAGCGGATTCGCCGGGGACCGCTCCGGAAGGGCAGCACATCGTCGGCGTGCGTGTGAACGGGAAACCAATGGCGGCCGTCCACGAGGCGGCGGATGGTCGTAAACCGGGGAAAGATGTTCTCCTCGCCGCCCGTATACACCGGGGGCACCGCCTGTCCTTCGGTTCGCGCCACGCCCAGCGTCGCCGGGTCCACCCACAGCAGTCCGTCGAAGTATCGCATCCCGCGCAGAACCTGGCGGGGACGGACGGCGAGCAGATAGTAGGGCTTCCCCTCGATCGCCTCCGTTCCCCGGTACCGCGTCTCGTACGCCCAAAGACTTTCCTCGGTGAACAGGAACGGTTGCACCTCCCGGATATCGTCGAAGTCCTCGGCGGTCAGCCGCAGGAAACGGAGAGTGTCGGCGGGGCCCTTCACTATCACTTCGCTCCGTCCGGTTTCCGGTGAGAAGATCACATCGCGAATTTCGCGGTACTGTCCCCCTGGCTTGCCCCGCGAGTCATACTCGACGAGTTCCACCTCCTGCCGGTAGCTGTAATTGAGACGGGCGGCGGCGCCGGCTGCCTCGCGGGCCGCAACCTTGCGGGCCAGATCGGGCGGCGGGTCGATGGCGGAGGCCGGCGCGGGACCGAATGCTACGATGAACCCAATGCAAAGCTGGCCGGCCACGGTGATCCTGGTGTGGGTGCTTGGCGCCATCGCGGGGATCGCGTACTCCCAACAACAGCATATCCCGCCGGCCGTGGCGCTTCCGGTGCTCGCGGCCATGCTCCTGGAACTCACGTTTTATGTGAGCATGGCCTTCCCGGAGGTGTGCCGCCGGTGGGAGGCGCTCCGCGGCCGGCTGCCCTTGGCGATGACGGCGAGCGCCGTGCTCCCTTATCTGGTTTGCGCCCCCGCGGCCGGCATCTTCTCCTGGAGCCGGGGCGGACTGTTGGTGCTTTGCGCCGTCGCGGTGACGCACTGGTTCCGGCTGTTCCGGCGCGGCGCCGCCGCCGAGCTGGGGTTCCTCGCCCTGGTGGCGTCCGTCTACCTGGCCAAGGCGTTTTTGTGGATCTACCCGCCGCCGGTGGAGGGGTTCCGGATCGACGCGCTCGGACAGTTGATGTGGATTCGCCTGGGGGTCGGCTCTGCCCTGTGGATCGGCCGGGCGGAAGGAACCGGATTCGGCTTCTGGCCGCGAAGACACGAATGGGCCGTCGGGCTGCGACACTTTGTTCTGCTGATGCCGCTTGCCGTCGCTCTCCTTTACGGCCTCGAATTCGGGCGCTTCGGACCGCCGGACGGCTGGTGGTGGAAGGGTCCCGCTACGTTCGCCGGCATCCTGTGGGTGGTCGCGTTGGGCGAGGAGTTTTTCTTCCGGGGAATACTGCAGCCGCGGCTCTCCGGCTGGCTGGGCGTGAGGATCGGCCTGGTGGCGACGTCCGTGCTGTTTGGGGCAGCCCACCTGCCGTTCCGCGAGTTCCCGAACTGGCGTTTCGCCGTACTCGCCGCGGTGGCCGGCTGGTTCTACGGGCGGGCATTTCTGGTCGGGGGCGGCATCCGGGCGGCGATGGTGACGCACGCTCTTACGGTGGCCTGTTGGCGGACGTTCTTCCGGTAAGGGTGTGCGCGGCCGGCTTCGAAAAGAGGTTGGCGGCGGGCCGGCGGCCGGGGTACGATATCACTCGGGA
>CAYRPT010000602.1:0-3058 GCA_964425895.1 uncultured Solibacteraceae bacterium
GACATCGACGGGGCGGAGGGGGTGGCGCTCGTCCACCGGCAGGTTGTCCGGGAGGCCGTAGACCTGCCGCGAGCTCGCATAGACGATGCGCGCTCGCGGCGCCAGCCGCTTCGCATACTCGACGAAACGCAATTGGGCCCGGGCATTCAGATCGAGGTCGCGCTCGGGGTAGAGAACGCTGTGGATGTGGCTGATCTCGCCGGCGAGGTTGAATATCACTTCCTGGCCGGGGAGCGTCTCCGCGGCCGCCTCCTCATCCTCAATGCCGCCGCGAACCTGCCGGATGGCCGCGCCGGCCTCCTCGATATTGAACGGATTGGAGCCGCAGCCTTCCACCTGGGCATCCACCACCGTGACCTCGGCGCCGCGGCGGCACAACTCCAGCGCCAGGTTGCTACCCAGGAAACCAAGCCCTCCGGTGACCACCACCTTGCGGCCGCGATAGGCGAATTCGGGGATCATTTCACCGGCCCCGCCGCCGGAACAGACAGATCGCGCGGCGCCCGGCGAACGATCATCAACCGCCAGAACAGCCTCACGACGTCCACGATCATCCGCCAGAGGTTCGCCCAGCGGAAGAACTGCGACTTTCCGTGGAGTCGGGGCAGGTGGCGGACCGGCGCCTCCGAGATGCCACAGCCGGTGTTCTGGATCTTGCGCACGAGCTCGACGCAAATGGCGCCGCTGTCCACCGTCAGCTCCACCCGGTCCAGGGCCGAGCGGCGGATCAATCGGAAATCACAGTCGACATCGTGGATCTTCAACCAGAAGAGGTGGCGCACGGTGAACAAGTAGAGGTGGCCCAGGATCACGCGGTACCAGACATCCTGCCGTGAGGTCTTCCAGCCGTTGACCAGGCCGTGGCCGGGGGTCATCCGCGCCACCAGGGCCGGCAGATCGGCGAGATCGTACTGGGCGTCGCCGTCGGTGTAGAAGACAAACTCTTTACGCGCCGCGCGGAAGCCGCTCTTCAAGGCGCCGCCGTAGCCCTGATTCACCGCGTGACGGACGACGCGCAATCGCTCGCCGAAGCGCCGGCGGAGCTCACCGACCACCTCGTCGGTGTCATCCGGACTGGCGTCGTTGACCACGATCACTTCGAAATCGTCCGCGCATTGGGCCCCGAAGCGAAACGCTGCCTCAATGAGCCCCGGGAGGGCAGGCGCGTCGTTGTAAGCGGGGAAGAAGATCGAAAGACCCGTCAGCTTTTCCGAGGGTGCCGGCGCCATACGGAGCGTTCAAAACCTTCAAGATTATCACATCGCTACTACCGGGGCGGGATGCGATAGACGAAGATGCCATAGCCCGGCCGCGCGTCGGGTTCCCGGTCGCGAAACGCCTGGAGGTAATCGCGGTAGGGAAGCGGGTAGTACTGGCCGCCGAGCAGCGACACGTGAACCGCGTAGAGGCCGGGCCCGGGGCGGAACACCCGGCCCTCGATCAGGTGGGGCGTCCAGGGTGACGGCATCCGCTCCCACTCATCCCCGCGGAAGTAGCGGTGCGGTTTATCGAAACCGAAATGGAACGTCCGGATCCGTTCGATGCCCTGCCGCTTCATGTAGGCGGCGAGGTCGGGCAGGTTGTGGCCCCAATCGATGTTGCTGTCCGAGAGGTAGCGCCAGCCGTGCTCCGGCCCGCCGGCCCACTCGTTGAAGTAGGAGATGTCATGAGGAAACACGCGGCCGGTGGAGACGGCAATGAAAGCGAATACGGCGGTCAACACGGCCTGTCCCCAACGGCTGCGCAGCAGGGCCTGGATCGCGTAGCCGGCGATCAGCACCAGAAAAACCACGCTGGGCAGGATCAGGCGGATGCCGAGTTGAATCGAGGAGTGCATGGCAAAGCCGAGATAGATGAGGCACGGGGCAATGAGAAACAGCCGGTCTGCCGGGATCCGTTTCCGGAGAAGCCCTGCCGCCAGAACGGCCAGGCCGCCGAGAGCAAGGATCTGGAACCCAATCGGCGTTTTCAGCGCAAGGCAAGCGGGGAAGTAGGCCCAGTGGCCGAACTGGTAGACGTCGCCGAAGAAGTAAATCCCGGCGCCGGTCTTGTAGTAGCCGCCCATCAATTGCAGGCCGCGTTGCAGGTCGGCGGGCAGGGGGATGATCTCGAACACCCGAATGGCCTGGAGCAGCCAGGGGTGGAACAGTTCCTGGGATTGCAGAAAGGCGAGGTCCTGGCCCGTGTAGCGGCGGGTGTCGAACTTGTAGGCGGCGAGTATCACCAGGTAGGCGAGCGCCACCGACAGCGCGAGGTGGCCGGCTGTTCTAAGGGCTGCCGCGGGGGAGGACAAGCGCGGCGTCTTCGCCGGCTCGTGGGCCGGGCCGTCGGACGAAACCCGTGCGCGGCGGCACAGGATGACCAGCGCCGCCAGCGGCGGTACGATCAGCAGCGACAGCTTGGCCACCGGAGCGAGCCCGGCGCCAAGGCCGAGCCAGGCAGCCCGCCGCCAGGCAGGCTCCCGCCAGTACCGCCAGGCGAGAAAAGCGGATAGCAGATAGGTGAAGCTGGCGGCCATGTCCGAGGTGATCAGCGCTCCGTGACCACGCACCGACGGCAGAAGGAGAAACAGCAGGAGCACCAGCAGCGCCGTGCCGGGGCCGAACAGCCGGCCGCTCCAGCGCCACAGGAGCAACGCGGTCAACAGGGGGAACATCACCACACCGAGACGCGCCAGGAACATAAGCCGCCCGATGACGTCGCCTGGAAGCTGGTCCAGGATGAAGGACGAAAGATGGTCCTTCCAGGCTGTTTTCCAGATTTCGTGATCGCGATAGAGTGGTATGTCGAGCAGGCGCGGCGCCCATCCGGTGACGATGCCGAGCAGCGGGGGCTGATCCTGCGGTGCGGTGTCCGGGAGATTCATCCAGTAGAGATAGCCCCCCAGGAGGCGTGTGGGTTCATCGAGCGTGATCCCCACGCGGGCGCAGTTCCAAATCAGGATCGCCGTGAAAAGCGCCAGCACAAGGCCGGCGATTGCGGTGGGCAGGCTCTTGCAGGACATGCCGGCGAAACAGAAACACTCTATCGTACATGATTAACCCCGCCGAGATTGACA
>CAYRPT010000603.1:0-3057 GCA_964425895.1 uncultured Solibacteraceae bacterium
CGACAGTGGCGTCGGCGCCATCGCGATCCGAGTTGTAGTTGACGGCGACGTCGCAGCCGGCCCGCGCGAGCTCGATGGCGATGCCTTTGCCGACACCCTTGCTCGCGCCGGTAACCAGCGCTTTCTTACCTGATAGCGGCAGGGCCATGCCACTGATTGTATCGGCCCGGGCGGCCGGAATGCCATGTCCCATCCGGCCCGGGACGTCACATCTTCGATCGCGGAAACAGACCGTGGCGGAAACAGGTGTTGCCGCCGGGGGCGATGTGCAGGAAACTGAGAATTGCAGGAGGGCAACGGTTGAATCTTCGAGTAACCGACGGTGTGGCCACGCGCGAACCGGCGGACCGCTGGACCACCGCCAGCGCCACCGAGTTGTACGACGTCGCCCGATGGGGTCAGGGCTACTTCTCCATCGGCGCGAATGGACACCTTTGGGTGCATCCGAACAAAGACCCCAGGAACGGAATCGATCTTAAGAAGCTGATCGACACCCTGATGCTGCGTGGCATCGCCCTGCCCATCTTGTTGCGATTTGGCGAAATCCTGCGGCACCGGCTGAGCGATATCCAACAAGCGTTCCAGAACGCCATTCGGGAGCAGGAGTACAGGGGAGGTTACCGCTGCGTGTACCCGATCAAGGTCAACCAGCAGCGGCACGTCGTCGAGGAGATCTACGAACACGGGCGCCAGTACGGCTTCGGCCTCGAAGCAGGCTCCAAGCCCGAGCTGCTCGCGGTGCTGGCCCTCGCCGACAATGAGACGCCCATCATCTGCAACGGCTTCAAGGATGAGGAGTACATTAACACGATCATGCTGGCCCGGAAAATCGGGCGGCAGGTCATCCCGGTGGTCGAGAAGTACACCGAGCTGGATCTCATCATCCGCCAGGCGGCCGAAGTGGGTGTCGATCCGGTGCTGGGGATACGCATCAAGCTGGCGAGTCGCGGTTCGGGGCGCTGGAGATCCTCGGGAGGCTACCGTTCGAAGTTCGGATTGACGGTGGCCGAGGCCCTCCGGGCGCTCGAGCAGCTCAAAGCCATCGGCCTGCCGGACGCCCTCCGGTTGCTGCACTTTCACCTGGGAAGCCAGATCACCAACATCCGTCTGATCAAGGCCGCGGTGACCGAGGCGGCACGCGTCTACGTAGAGCTGAAACGCGCCGGGGCGGGTCTTCAGTACCTCGACGTCGGAGGCGGCCTGGGCATCGACTACGACGGGTCGCAGACCGATTTCGAGTCGAGCGTCAACTACACTCTGCAAGAGTACGCCAACGATGTGGTCCACCATGTCCAGAACATCTGCGATGAGGCCGAGGTGCCGCACCCGACGATCGTGAGCGAAAGCGGACGGGCGATCGCCGCCTACCACAGCGTCCTGGTGTTCAACGTCCTCGGCGTCGCCGGCATGGGGGCCGACGATGCCCTCACCGAGATCCGCGACGATTATGAACAGCCGGTGCTCGACCTGCTCTACTGCCACCGCGACCTCAGCAAGAAGAACCTCATTGAGAGCTTCCACGACGCCCAGCAGGCCCTCGACAGCGCTCTCAACCTGTTCAGCCTGGGTTACCTCCCGATCGAGCAGCGCAGCCTGGCCGAGGATCTCTACTGGGCGATCTGCCGCAAGATCCAGAAGCTGGCGGGGGAGCTCGACGAAACGCCGGAGGAGCTCGACGGCCTCGACCGCCTGCTCTCGGAAACCTACTTCTGCAATTTCTCCCTTTTTCAGAGCGTGCCCGACAGTTGGGCGGTGAAACAACTGTTTCCGATCATGCCGATTCACCGGCTGAGCGAGGAGCCGGTCCGGCATGCTATTTTGGCCGATATTTCCTGCGACTCCGACGGGAAAGTGGACCAGTTCATCGACCGCCGCGACGTGAAGAAGACCATCCTGTTGCACTCGCTCAACGATCAGCCGTATCTGCTCGGCGCATTTCTGATCGGCGCCTACCAGGAGATCCTCGGCGACCTGCACAACCTCTTTGGCGACACCAATGCCGTCCATGTCCGTTCGAGCGACTCCGGCGAGCCGGTGCTCGAAGCCGTCGTGCGGGGCGACACGGTGCGTGAGGTGCTCGAGTACGTCTCCTACAACGCCGCCAGCCTCGTGGAGCGCTTCCGCGCCGATGTGGAAGCGGCGATGCGCGAACGGAAGATCGATTACCAGGAAGCCGGCCGGCTGGTCCGCATCTACGAGGAAGGCTTGCGCGGATACACGTATCTCGAGGACGGGCACGGCCGGTAGCCGGCCGCCGCTGCGTGGCGGACTGTTCCGGGCGGGCGCGTTGGCATGAGCGACCCCACTATCCTGATCTCGGCCGGCGAGGCGTCCGGCGACCTCTATGCCGCGGCCCTCACGGCGGCCCTGAGACGGCGCTGGCCCGAAGCGGAATTCTTCGGCTGCGCGGGGCCGCGGATGGCGGCGGCGGGCGTCGAACGGGTCGTGGACGCCGGACAACTCTCGGTAGTCGGCCTGGCCGAAGTGGTCCGCGACATCCCGCGCATCTACGGAGAGTTCCGGAAGCTGGCGGCGGAAGCCGGGCGGCGGCGGCCTCGGCTGGCGGTTCTAACGGACAGCCCCAGCTTTCACCTCCGCCTGGCGAAGAAGCTGAAGCGGCACGGCACCCCGGTGATCTACCTGGTGGCCCCGCAGATCTGGGCGTGGAAGAAGTGGCGGGTGCGCCAGGTGCGCCGCGACGTCGACCTCCTGCTGTGCATCTTCCCGTTCGAAGAGCAGTTCTTCCGGAGCCACGGCGTAAAAGCGGTCTATATCGGCCATCCGCTGACGCGGATCATCCGCCCGCGGTACGCCAAGGCGGCGTTTCTGGCCAGGCACCGCATTCCCGGCGATCGTCCCCTCGTTGTGCTGCTTCCCGGCAGCCGGGCCGGTGAGGCCGCGCGGCACCTGGCCCTTCTGGCCGAGGCGGCGGACCGCCTGAATCGGGACCGCCCCGCGGCCTTCATCCTGGCCGCTCCGCCGGGCGCCGTCTCCGGACGCGGCCCAAGTTTTTGGGAACCGATCTCCCGCTCACCCATCCAAATAGTTGAAGGCGAG
>CAYRPT010000604.1:0-3036 GCA_964425895.1 uncultured Solibacteraceae bacterium
GGCGGACCCATTCCACGCCAAGAAGTTCGGCCAACGTCTCGCAGATTCCGAACCTCGCCGCCATCGGCCGCCGGTTTCTGTTGCAGGGAGGCACCCAGTACAACCTGGCGGCGGTCAAGTCGCAGGTAGACTTCATCCGGTCGCGCTTCAAGGGTAAGGACGCGGAGCCGGAGGTCATTGTCCACGAGCATTGCGGTGAAGCGGGGGCCATCGGTGCGGCGCTCGAGGCGGGGCGGTTGTGGGACCACGGCCGGACGTCCACCTTCATCGGGCTGCGGGCGATGCAGGAGATCCGCTTCACGACCACGCGCAGCGAAGACACCCGTTGCTACTTCTGCAAGAACAAGTGCCTGCGCACGTTCATCGACGTCGACACCACCACGCTCTCGCCCGCCGCCTACCGGCCGAAGAAGTCGAAGGTGCCCTTGAAGGAGGGCGCGCAGCGGCTGATTATCGCCACCTGTGAAAAAGGCACCGTTGAAGACGTCGCCGAGATGCGCGCCATCAAGGGCAGCCTCGACGAGATCCGCGTCGCCAACCCGAATTTCGCCGAGATCGCCGCGCGCCAGGCGTTCAAGATGCCGGACATCGAGCCGGTGAGCGATCCGGCGCCCCGCGTCCGGATTACGAACGGGCGGAAGCGGCGGGCGGAGCTCATTGAGCGGCGCGGGAAGATCCGCATCGGCATCCCGCGCGTACTCAACATGTACTCGATGTCGCCGCTGTTCCTCGGGTACTTCGCGGCGCTGGGCGTCGAGCATACCAACGTCGTCTTCTCGGACTACACGACCGAGGAGCTGTACAAGAGCGGGGCCAAGCGCGGCTCGATCGACCCCTGCTTCCCGTCGAAGCTGGGCATTCCGCACGTGCACAACCTGCTGTACGTGCATCACCAGAAGAAGCCGCTCGATCTGATCTTCTTCCCGATGATCGACGACCTGCCAAGCGACCTGGCTTGCATCCAGGGCTCGCGCTCGTGCCCCACCGTGGCCGCTACGCCCGAGGCCGTGAAAGCGGCGTTCACCAAGGAAGGTGACCTGTTTGCTGAAGCGGGCGTCGCCTTTCTCGACACGTTCGTCAACCCCGGCCAGCGGGAGGTGTTCGAGCGCCAGATGTACGAGCAGTTCCGGGACATCCTCGGGCTCTCGCCGGAGGAGAACCGCCGGGCCGTCGCGGCCGGCTACCGCAACTTGGACCGCTTCCACAACGAAACGCTGCGCGGCGAGGCGCGGAAGGTGCTCGACCAGTTGGTGGCGGAGGACCGCCTGGGCATCGTGCTGCTCGGCCGGCCGTACCATAACGACCCCGGCGTCAACCACGAGATCCTCGACGAATTCCAGAAGCTGGGCTACCCGGTCTTCACGCAGGACTCGCTGCCGATCGACGAGGATACTCTCGACCGGTTATTCGGTGAGGAGGTGCGTCGGGGCGACATCCCGCACCCCATGGCGATCTCCGACGTGTGGAAAAACTCCTACTCGGAGAACACCTCGCGTAAGGTTTGGGCGGCGAAGTACATCGCGCGGCACCCCAACCTGGTGGCGCTCGAGCTGTCGAGCTTCAAGTGCGGGCACGACGCGCCCATTTACAGCGTGATCGAGGAGATCATCGAGCGCAGCGGCACCCCGTACTTCTGCTTCAAGGACATCGACGAGAACAAGCCCTCGGGCTCGATCCGGATCCGCGTGGAGACGATCGGCTACTTCCTGAAGCGCTACCGCGAGGACATGGTGGCCAACAAGGGCAAGGAGAAAGACATCGACGCGCGTCTGCGGGAATATGAGATGCAACTCCGGGCGCAATTTCTGAAGCAACCGTTGGGCTCCATGCCCGACGAGCGCCTGATCCGCGAAAGCTTCGAATCCGGCGCCATGCCGACGATCCACGTCGGCATCGAGCAGCTCGCCGCCTCCAACCCGGCGCACCGCGAAGCGGCGGTAGCGGGGGACTGAGCCAGAGCGGGATCCGAACCGTCAGTCTCGAAACCGTCTGGTTGTTCCCGGCCGGCGTCATCCGGCAAACGGACCAGGCCGCCGGTCACAATCGGCTGCGGGGTTTATTCGGTGGCGTGTCAACGGTTTGAAGGGCCGCGGAACGCCGGGCCGCCGGTACGGCGCTTAGCATGAGGGCGGATAGAGGGAATCCGATCTCGCCGGTTTGTACCCCTTGGTGCCTTCTCTCAAACCCGCCAGCAAGCCCCGCCCGCTCTCGAAGGAGCGACCCGATCCAATCGTCGGATTCCCTTACTTCCCCACCGCGTCCGCCGCAATCGACGCGGCTGGGCGTTGATCACGGCGCCACGGACACGGTAACGATGTTCGCCGATTGGCCGTCCGCCAGAATCTGTAGCGGAACACTGTCTCCCGGCGTCGCGGGCACCCGGACGTTAAGCTGCATGGCTCCGGCCACCGCACCGGGCAGACCGCCAACGAACTCAAGCGCGGATTCCACGCCGCCGATGCGGACGGCGACCGGCGCCAGGGGAACCGGTCCGTTCCGCGCGGGATTCACCAACCCGTCCTCGGCGGCCGGCTGCGTGCGGCCCAATCCCGTGAGAAAGACCGATATCACGCTGCCTTGCGGGGCGGGGTTCGCCGGCGTGTTCAGCGTACCGTCCTGGTTCAGGATGGCGCCTGGACCGCTACCTGAGGAATCCGCTGAAAAGACCCCCGGATGGACTGCGCGCACGGGGAGAGCAGCGACGCCGGATTGCCGCCCTTCGAGCTCCACCTGAATGAGGGCTTCGCCGAGATCACCCACGTAGGAGGGAACCACACAGCTCACCTGCCGCC
The DNA here is from genome assembly GCA_964425895.1 of uncultured Solibacteraceae bacterium. Classification (GTDB taxonomy): domain Bacteria; phylum Acidobacteriota; class Terriglobia; order Bryobacterales; family Bryobacteraceae; genus CAYRPT01. The sequence goes on from CAYRPT010000604.1 coordinate 2,793, forward strand.
GCGAAGCCGACAGCATGGGCGCCGCGACGCCGTTGAACAGCACGCGTGTTCCACCGGTGAGGGTTGCCACCTTACCGTCCGCGCCAATCCGCGCTCCGGCCGGCTCATCCGGTCCGAGGTTCTCCCCGAAAATGGTGATCAACTCGCCGGGGGAGATACCGCCTCCCTGGTAGCTCGCCGCGTTCACCACGCCCACGGCCGAGAACAGCGGCAGCGGCGGAACCACCTCGAGAATCACCGGCAC
>CAYRPT010000605.1:0-3016 GCA_964425895.1 uncultured Solibacteraceae bacterium
CCACGAACGGGCCCTCCGCGCCCGGGGTTTCTCGCGCGTCGCCGGCATCGACGAGGCCGGCCGGGGGTGCCTGTTCGGAGCTGTCTTTGCCGCGGCGGTGATTCTCGATCCCGTACGGCCGGTTCGCGGCCTCCGCGACAGCAAGCAACTGACCCCGGAGGAACGCGCCAGGCTCGCGCCCCGGATCCGGGAACGGGCGGTGGCTTGGGCCGTGGCGTCCGTGGAGGCGCCTGAAATCGACCGGGTGAACATTTACGAAGCGGCTCGGGCGGCTATGCTGCGGGCGGTGCAGGCGATCGCTCCGCCGCCGGACTTCCTGCTCATCGACGCTCTCCGCCTGGACACGGCAATCCCGCAGCAGGCATTAATTCGCGGCGATGCCCGGTGCCGGTCCATCGCCGCCGCTTCGATCCTCGCGAAGGTGGCGCGCGATGAATCGATGTTGGTCTGGGACGCGGTCTATCCCGGCTATGGACTGGCGCGGCACAAGGGCTATGGGACACGGGAGCACCTGGCGGCCCTCGCGGCGCTGGGCCCGGCTCCGGAACACCGGCGCAGTTTCGGTCCCGTGCGCGCTGCTTGCGGCCTGCCTCCGCTCTCCCGCAACTGGTTCCGGCCGCGGGACGGCGCGGACGGCCAGTTGCTTCTGTTTGCGGAGGTCTGACGGACCTGATGCCGTTGATGCCCAGACGTGAGCTTGACCGGCCGGAGGCCGGGGCGGGAGCGCCGGAGTCCCCCCCGGTTCGCCTATGGCACGAGATGCTGGTCGGGCTGCTGTTCGCCATCCTGTGCTTTGAGATGGGGGTCTTCCTGCTGGCCTTTCCCTGGTCACGCTACTGGGCGGAGAACTACTTCTCCTGGGTCACCGAAGGGTGGCGGGAAGTTTGGATGAATCCCTTCGTTCGCGGGGCGGTCAGCGGCCTCGGCCTGGTGAACCTCTACGTCTCCCTTCTCGAAATCTTCCGGCTGCAGCACTTGCGCTCCCTCCGGACCGGCCGAGGCTGATCGGGCGGCGCGCGGTTCCGGACGAACGGTCGGGAGATGAGGTGAAGACGGACGGCTCGCGGGGGCGGACTGATAGAATGACGAATGGCGACGTCCGGGTCCGGAAGGGGCCGGAGGGCGCCGGCGTGCGGCTTGCGGGCCTGAGAATCTTGGGGGACGCAGTGAAACAGAAAGAGGCGGGCGCGGTGGAAAACGGAGCCGAGCCGAAAACGTCCAAAGGACACGAGCATCAGCGCGGGACCATCGCCGAATGGACGGTCACGATCCTGCTCCTTTTGTTCGGTACGACCACTCTCGTCCAGGCGTTCGTGATTCCGACCGGCTCAATGGAAGATACCCTGCTGATCGGGGATCATCTGCTGGTCGACAAGCTGGCCTACGCTCCTCCCGGCCCGATGAGTAAGTACATCCTGCCCTACCAGAACGTGCGGCGGGGCGACATCATCGTGTTCCGGTACCCGATCGACATCTCGCAGACGTTTGTCAAGCGGGTGGTTGGAGTCCCCGGTGACCGCCTGCGGATTGTGGATAAGGAGGTGTTCCTGAACGGCATCAAGCTCGACGAGCCGTATAAGTACCACAAGACCGACTACATCGACTCCTACCGCGACAACTTCCCCAGCGAGCCGAATGTCCGCCTTTACAAGCCCGCCGACGAGATGCTCGAGAAGCACGTACGGAACGGCGAACTGGTCGTGCCCCCCGGCTGTTACTTCGCCATGGGCGACAACCGCGACTCGTCGCTCGACAGCCGGTACTGGGGGTTCGTCCCCCGGGCGAATATCATTGGCAAGCCGTTGATCATTTACTGGTCCTATGACGCGCCGACCGAGCGGCTGGTGAGCCCGACCATCGGGTTCGACCATCTCCTCGACCTCGCGCAGAACTTCTTCACGAAGACCCGGTGGAGGCGCAGCCTGATGCTGATCCGGGGCTACAAAATCGAGCCGTAGACGGTGCGCGCCGGATGCCCTCGTCCAGATACCATGGCTTGATCCTCGCCGGGGGGCGTGGTACGCGCTTCTGGCCGCGGAGCCGCCGGCTTCGTCCCAAGCAGCTTCTACCTTTCCTCAGCGAACGGTCCCTGCTTCAGGAGACGGTGGAACGGCTGCGGCCTTTGATCCCTCCGGAACGCCTGTGGATTCTGACCAATGAGGATCTCCGGGGCGCGGTGCGCCGCCAACTTCCCGACGTGCCGGCCCGCCAGGTTCTCGCCGAGCCGGCGGCTCGCAATACCGCACCCGCTATCGGGCTCGCGGCCCAGGTGGTGCACTCCGTGGACCCGGATGCCGTGTTGGGGGTTTTCCCGTCGGACCACTACATCGGGAAGCCGTCCCTGTACCGCCGCATCGTGCGGCGCGCGCTGCGGGCGGCTGGGAACGGCGGCCTCGGCGTGCTGGGCATCAGGCCCCGATGGCCGGAAACCGGTTACGGCTACATCGAGTTCCCCAAAGGAACGGTTGCCGGAGGCCTGGAACCCGTTCCGGTGCGCCGCTTCCGGGAGAAGCCCGATCTCAAGACGGCGAAGCGCTTCTTGGCCGACGGCCGGTTCTATTGGAACGCCGGCATGTTCTTCTGGCGCGCCGACGTCATTCTCGAACAACTGCGGCGCCACCTGCCGAAGACGTCCTCCCTGCTCGCCTCCCTGCCCCCTTTTGGCCAACGCGGATTCGCCGACGCCCTGGCGGCGGCCTTCCCGAAGGTCGAGGAGATCTCGATCGATTACGCCGTGCTCGAGAAGTCAGGCAACGTCTTCGGCATCCCGGCGCCGGAAATCGGCTGGAACGATCTGGGGAGCTGGAACGCCGTCTATGAGCTGATCTCCGAGATCAACGGCGCCAACGTCTCCACAGCCGACCTGCTGGCCATCGACAGCGCCGGCAACTATGTCAACGCGCGCGGTAAGCTGGTCGCGCTGCTAGGCGTCCGGGACCTGGTGGTTGTCGATACGGAGGACGCCATACTCGTCGCCGGGCGCGGCCAGGCCCAACGCGTCGGAGAGATCGTTCGG
>CAYRPT010000606.1:0-2992 GCA_964425895.1 uncultured Solibacteraceae bacterium
CAAGGGAAACGCGGCAGCCCGCTTCAAGAGCCGCCTCCACGGCCGCGTGCGGAGCATCTCCCAAGCCGCCTGACTATCCTTCCCGCCGTCCGCCCAGCGTCAGCACGAGATTTTCCATCACCGTCCGATCGTCCGGCCGCGCATCCCGCAAGGCGACATCCGCGCGGTGGATGCGGTAGATGGCGGACTTGAGCTGGGCTACGCTGAAGGCGCCCGCGGTTTCACGTACCTCCTGGGCTTTGCGCGGCCACATCCGCACCCCACTTTTCTGGAAGTAGGATTCCACCTCGCGCGCGCTCTTCAACCCTTGTTCGCGGACAACCAGCGCCTGGCGGAACTGGGTCTCCAGGAACGATAGCGCCAAGGGCAGGTACTCGCCCTCCTGGAGGAGCGTATCAAGGAGGGAGAGCGCCGTACGGCGGTCGCCTCGTCCCAAGGCCGCCACCAGCTCAAAGATGGTGGCGGCACGGCTGCTCGGGACGAGTTTTGCGATCTCCTCCGTCCCGACGGCCCCGCCCTCTCCGGCGTAAGTCCGCAGCTTCTCGATCTCCATGGCGATGCGGCCGGCGTCGTAGCCGGTCGACTCCGCGAGCAGCGTCAGGGCCTCCTCGGAGGCTTGAAGCCCGCCCCGCCGTGCGAGCTCCCGCGTGAGTCGCACGGCCTCGGCGGGGGTATAGGGAGCAAACTCCACCACCTGGCGGTCCGGAATCGGGCCGAAGAACTTCCGGACGCGCTCGGCCCGCTTGCTCCCCTCTCCCTCGAGTTCGTAGCGGCTCGCCTCGATTACCAGGACGACACCAGGAGTGGGGTTCCCGATGTAGTGCTCGAGGACCGCCCGGCCGGGGTGCGCGGCATCCTCGGATGCCCCCCGGGGAACGGCCGACTCGGCGGAGGCGGCCCAAATCACGCGGTTCGGCGCGAACAGGGAGAGCGAACAGGCGTCATCAACCACCTCCGCGAGAGAGACGCTGTCCAGGTCGTGCCGCGTCACTCCCGACTCTCTCTCTCCCTCGGGCAGCGCCCGCTCGATGAGTTTCCGGCGGCATACCGCCCGGCGGTAGGCCTCGGCCCCAAGAAAAAGGTAGACGGAGGCGGGCGGCCCGCTTCTCAGCTTCTCCACGAGGGCGTCGGGGGTCAGAGGCATGCGATATCCACCTGCTCGTGCGGCGCGGCGCGCGGTCTGTCCCGCTCTCCAGGGAACATTCGTGAATGTTCCCTTTTATCAATGACGTGCGGCCCCTGCGCCGGAGGCGCCGAGGCGCGCGGTTAGCGTTCAGAAGTTCTCCAGGATCGTGCTCACGACGATCCGCGCCACCTCATTGCTGAGCCGCCGGAGAGCCGTGTCGCTCTCCTCAAAGTATGCCTCCTGGTCGGCGCTGATCTCGTACCGGTCCTGAATCGTCAGGCTGCTGTTCTGATAGAGCACTTCGCCGGAGCCTTTCCGGACCAGGCGCAAATCCAGCACGATCATGATCTGCATTCCGGCGGCGCGCCCGGTTCCCGAGTCGAAGATCGTCGGGTACGAATAATAGTTGACGACCGTTCCGAACAGTATCGCATCCGCCTCGTTCGGCTCGTCGATCACGCGATACCTGGTGCGCCGAAGGAACTCGCGGGTGAGAGCTCCCGGCAAGGTCTGGGAGAGTGTGTGCCGCGTGGTCACGTTCCCGAACGCTGGAATCGCGATAGTGTGGATATCCCGTGGCAACAGATCGGCTTTACCTGCGACCCGGTAGCCGCAGTTCCCCGTAAACAGTGCGAGGGCCCCCCAACCAGCAACGGCCGCCAGAAGCCGCCCGGCGAGATCAAGCCGCAGCGCGGCGCCGAAGACGCCTCCCCCGCGCCAGGTCCGGCCGGTCAAGCGCTCCCCTCTCCGGGGGCCAACAGGCGCGCCAGACAAGCGGCGTTGTCCGCCGCCACCCGGTGGTTGTCGGCCACTATCCAGAACCAGGCGGCGTTCGGTCCCCGGGGATCGCTCTCGATGCGGCTGACAATCATGCCCGGCAGTCCGGCCACACCGGTATTGGTTGCGGGCTCTTCATCCGCCCCCCGGACCTCGATGCGGTCACTAGCCAGGCCGGCGGCCAGGCCCGGCGCGCTCACCGGGCCTTCAAACTCGACCCAGAGAGAGAAGCTGAGCCCGTGGAAGACGGGCGCCTGGATCAGTCGCAGCGACGGCGCGGGAATCGCGCCCGCCCGGCCCAGCAGCAGGCGCACGTGGCGCCCTATCTGCGCCTCGACGCTTTGCAGGCTTACGGAGGCGCCCACTCCATAGGCCGGCAGCATGGCGAACGCGAGCTGTGCGTCGAACACCTCCTGCGGCAACGGCTTGAAGGACAACAGGCTTACGGTCTGCTTCTGAAGTTCGTCGATCCCCCGACGTCCGCGCTCGCTGGCGGGCGCGAACACGTGTGCCACGGACCGCCGGACGGGGCTGGCGGCATGCAGGCGGCAGAGAAACTCGGCCAGGACGGCGGCGGCGGGATGCGCAACCCGGTGGATCAGGCCCGTCTCCTCCGCCGGGCCGTCCGGCACGGCGAGCGGAGCGCTGATCCGGCTTCCCGGGGCGTCGTCCGCGCCCGCCGTCATGTCGAGTATGGCCGGCTTGGCGGAGGCTCCGGAGGCGATATCGAGCGCGCGGTCGCAGCTTTCGCGGTCGCCAGTCAGAATCACGACGTCCGCCTTCGCCACCCCCGCTTCGTCCAGCGCGCTGATCACCGCCGGCTCCCCGTTACGCTCCATCAGGATCGTGCTGTCGGCCTCGTCGCCGACGAGCGAAACCTCCATATCCGGCGCCTGTTCCGCCAACACGCGCTGGATTTCCCGGGCGAGCAGCGTGTCGCTGCCGGCAATGGCCACAATCCGTTTCGTCCCGGGCATCGAAAGTGTCAAGACTCCAGTTGTCTCTCCGGCGCCGGATGCGGCCGGAATCTTCGCTTGAGGAGGCCGCCGGCGCGGACCACAATCCCGCTGCCGACGTAAAAAATCGCCA
>CAYRPT010000607.1:0-2992 GCA_964425895.1 uncultured Solibacteraceae bacterium
CTCGTCGATGTAGATGATACCCTGCTGGCAGCGTTGAACGTCCCAGTCCGCATTCTGGAGCAGCCGGAGAATGATGTTCTCGACATCCTCGCCCACGTATCCGGCTTCGGTGAGAGTCGTGGCATCCACGATGGCGAAGGGTACGTCCAGGTACCTGGCCAGCGTCTGCGCCAGCAAGGTTTTTCCCGTGCCTGTGGGGCCGATGAGGAGGATGTTGCTCTTCGACAGCTCGACATCGGAAGAGCGCTGTTTGTTCATCTGGATCCGTTTGTAGTGGTTGTAGACCGCCACGGCCAGCTTCTTCTTAACCGCGTCCTGGCCAATGACGTACTGATCCAGATAATCCTTAATTTCTAAAGGTTTAGGGAGCTTGGCGGGGCCGTTTGCCGGATGGTCCCGGCGGTCGTCCTCCAGGATGGAGTTGCAGACCGCGATGCATTCATCGCAAATATAGACACGCGGGTAGTCGCTCGGCGAGGAGATCAGCTTGCCAACGACATCCTGGCTCTTGTGGCAAAAGGAACACCGCGGCGTATCGTCGGTTCCGTTTCTTCTCAAGCGTTGACCCCCGGCCGTGCGGCATCGCTCACATTTCCATTATCCCCTGATTCCGCCGGATCCGGCAATCCCCGCAGGGGCGGAGGGAGGATGGAGTTGTGTCCCCCCACCCCGCTGCGCCAAGCCCTACCGCCTTGCACGCCCGGCAGACTTCCAGCGTCATATCCCTAGTAAGGCCGATCGGTGATGCGACTGCTGTGCCTCTTAACGCTCTGGATGGCGCCCCTGGCGGCCGGAGAGTACGTCGTGCTGGCAGGAGGTTTCCAGATCCGGGCCGATCGCATCGAGCGCAGCGGGCAAGTGTTGCGTTTGATGACCGCCGGCGGCGTCATCGAATTGTCCGCAGACGACGTGACTCGGGTCGAAGCGGAGGACTGGACGGAGCCCCCGCCGGCGCCGGAGGCCGCGCCTGAGCCCGATCGCCCGCAGACCACCGGAGAGTTGCTGGAAGAGGCCGCGGAGCGCTACGGCGTGCCCAAGGAGATCCTCCAAGGCGTCGCCGCCGTCGAATCAGGAGGTGATCCGTCCGCGGTGTCGCCGAAGGGCGCCGTAGGCATCATGCAGCTCATGCCCGCGACCGCGGCCGAGTTGCGGGCCGATCCGCGGGACCCGGAGCAGAACGTCGACGCCGGCGCCCGTTACCTCCGCGACCTCCTCCTCCGATACGACGGCGGCCTGCACCGTTCGTTCGCCGCGTACAATGCGGGGCCGGCCGCTGTGGACAAGTATCGAGGCGTTCCACCATATCGGGAAACGCAGACCTATGTCGGCAAAGTGATGAAGCGGCTGCGGACTCTCAGCGCTGAGCGGCCGCGATCGCGGGACGGCACCGAATCGCGGACCTCGCCACCACCTGCAAATTGAGCTTGTAACGACGTAAACTCTCACGATTTCTATAACTTATAGCGTCTTTCCGGCGTATGCTCACAGGTGGGAGGTGTATAGCTTACGATGCGAAAACGCCGGAATCTTCTGGTCGCGAATGCGATGGCGCTGGTGGTCGCGGCGCCGCTGTATGTGATTGCCCGATCGGGTGGAGCGCCCCCGGGAAACGCGGGGGGGCCCGACGGAAAAACGTGCTTTCAGGCCGGGTGTCATTCCGGCACTTTGATCGAGGGTTCCGGGGCGATCGAGTTGACGCTTTCGAGCGGAGCGACCTACCGGCCGGGCGAGCAGCACACGCTTACGGTTCAGGTCTCCGACGCCACGTCAGGCGTGGCGTTCTACGGGTTCCAGCTCGCCGCTCGGCTGGCCGACAACAGCCAGGCCGGATCGCTGGCTACCGCCGACGCCACGACGCGGGTCACTCCCGCGGCGGGCATCCAGTACATGACGCACTCCGCGCCGCGCGCGGACGGCACCTTCTCGTTCCATTGGACGGCGCCGCCGGCCGGAAGCGGACCGGTGACCTTCTATCTGGCCGCCAACGCCGCCAACGGCAACGGCGCCCCGAGCGGCGACCGCATTCATAACCGCGCGGTGACGGTTAATCCGCCGGCGGGCGAGCGTCCCATCATCTCTCAGAACGGCGTGCTCCACGGCGCGACCTTCACGACCGCCGCGGGATTCGGGCCCAACACCTTCGGTACGGTCTTCGGCACAAATATCGTCCAGACGACCGACGAATGGAGCGACAACTTCGTTGAGAACGCCGCGCCCACGCGGCTCGGCGGCGCCCGGGTGCTGGTGAACGGCAAGCCGGCGTTTCTCAGCTTCACGGGGCGGGCTCAAGATTTCAACGCCGCCACCGACCAGATCAACTTCGTGTTCCCGGCCGATGAGATGCGAGGCGACGTCCAGGTTGTCGTCGAAACGGACCAGGGGCAATCGGATCCGGTGACGATCCAGCTCTCCGGAAGGGCGCCGGCGTTCTTCCCGTTTGAGCCGCAGGGCCGGCGTTACGCCGCCGCGATCATGAACGACGCCAGCGCCTATATCGGCCCCGCGGACCTGTTCGGCGGCGCGCCGCTGCCACTGCCAGTTCCGATCCGTCCGGCCCGCACCGGTGATGTGATCCAGTTGTTTGGAACAGGCTTCGGCGAAACGGATCCGGCGGTGCCGATCGGGCAGATTCCGCCGGCCGGCACCGTGGCGAACACAGTCGACCCGGTAGCCGTCCGCCTGGGCGAAACGCCCGCCACGGTCTTGTTTGCGGGGTTGTCACCCTTCGTGGGCGTATACCAGATCGTGATCCAGCTTCCGGCTCTGGCGAACGGCGATCACGAGCTGAGCGCGGAAATCGGCGGGCAGCGAAGCCAGACCGGTGTATTCCTGGCCGTTCAGAATCCCTGAACAGAACATGAACCGCGGGAGGGCCGGCGCAACTACGGCCCCATCAACCGGGATACAGGGATCGAGGAGCCTCGCTCATCCGGCGAGCCTAGCTACTTCTCGGCGCAAAATTCGATTTTTTGATTTTCTGGCGTCGGATGGG
>CAYRPT010000608.1:0-2977 GCA_964425895.1 uncultured Solibacteraceae bacterium
CCCGCTTGCCCTTCTCCTCGCCCAGGAACACCAGCCCACCACCGGCCCCGCAACAGAACGACCGTTCCCGGTTCCGCGGCGCCTCCGCAAGTGTTCCCGCCAGGGCCAGGACGCCCCTCGGCTCGTCGTAGACCTCGCGGTAGCGGCCCAGATAGCAGGGGTCGTGGAATACGATGCGGCCGCCGCCCCTCCGGGGGAGGCGCTCGCGGTGGCGATACAGGAACTCCGCGTGATGCTCGATGGGCGGCGGCTCGCCGTGCTCGCGCCAGTCCACCGAGATCGTGCGAACACAGTGGGGGCAGATGGAGAGTAGGCGCGCCACTCCGCTGTCGGAGAGAACCTGGAGGTTCTCCTGGGCCAGCTCGGCGAAGGCTAGGTCGTTGCCCAGGCGGCGGGCGGCGTCCCCTGTGCACTTCTCCCTCTTCAGAACCCCGAACCGGACGCCAAGATGGTTCAACAGGCGGGCGAGCGCGACCACCGTTTCCCGGCCCTGGGGATCGTAGGCGCCCATGCACCCAAGCCACAGGCAGTACTCCTGCGATCCATCGAACAGCGGTAACTCCGCCTGCTCGATGAACTTGTCGCGTTCGCGGGCGGAGATACCCAGCGGGTTGCCGTGCCGCTCGAGGTTGACGAAAAGCTGGCTACCATGATCGTCGTCCCACTGGCCGGTGTTGACCGCGCCACGGCGGAGGCCGGTGATCGCCTGGAGGTGCTGGACGCCGACGGGGCACTGGTGCTCGCAGGCGCCGCAGGTCGTGCACTGAAAGGCCTCCTCGAGCGAGAGATGACGGCCGGCGAGAGGCGCCGCGGCGCCCGGGCCATACTCATTGAAGTAGCGGCGAAAACCGAGGATGACCTCTTTCGGATTCAGCTCCTTGCCCGTGTTGTAGGCCGGGCAGTGCTCGGTGCAGCGTCCGCACTCGACGCAGGTAAAGGCCTGGAGCGCGGTGAGCCGGGTCACGTCCTTGCCTGCGTTCCATCCGAAATCCTCGTCCCCTTCGAGGGGCGGGATCGTTCCTAGTCCCCGGCGCTTGAGAAACACCGTAACCGGGCTAAGAGCCAGATGGAAGTGCTTGGTGTGCGGAATAAGCGGCAAAAAAACGAGTAGCGCCAACGTGTGGATCCACCAGTTCACCCGGAGCCCGGCGCCGCCGCTCCACTCCCAGTGATCCGCGAGGTAGGTCAACATCAGCACCAGGATCAACGCCGCGATCAGCCCGCTTTCCGGTGAGATCTCACCCAGCCACTTCGGACGGGCGAGGAAGCGGCGGGCTGCCAGCGCGGTAATAGCCACCGCCACCGCAACGGCGAAGAGAGCGACCAGGTCGAAGTACGCCGCTCCGAGCGGGCTGTCACGGGAGATCAGATCGACTCCGAATCCTGCCGCCAGGTGGTCCACTGTGCTGAAGCCGAAGGCGCAGAACCCCCAGAAAACGAGCGCGTGGGCGACCCCGGGCCAAGGGCGCTCCCGGATCACCTTCGCCTGAAGCGCCACCTCCCACGCCACCCGCGCGAGGCGCGGAAAGATCGGCCGCAAGCGATAGCCGGGCTCCGGCCGGGATCCGCGAATGGCTCGCCAGACCCGCCGCACCCTCACGCTCGCGGCGCCAAAGGACAGCAGGATAAGTAGGACGAGAGCCGCGATTTCGGCGGCCGAGGGAGTCTGCATGATCGACCCGCTTCCGAATCTATCACGGGCGGCCGCGGGCCCGGCGCATCCCGTCCCCTGCGCCGTCAGCTTTGATACGCGCAGTCCCGGCCGGTCCCGAACAGCGCCAGAATGTTCTCCGGTGGGACGTCCGGCTGGAGGTTGTGGACCGAGGACAGCACCCACCCACCGCCCTCACCCAGAATCCCGAACAGCCGCCGGACTTCGGCGGCGACCTCCTCCGGCGAGCCGTGCGGGAGCAGGTGTTGAGTGTCGACGGCGCCCCAGAAGGCGATTCGATCGCCGAACTCGGTCTTGAGCCGCACCGGATCCATGTGCTTGGCGCTCACCTGCACCGGGTTCAGGGCGTCGATCCCAAGCTCGATGAAGTCGGGGATGTAGGCGTAGACGCTGCCGCAAGTGTGATAGAAGATTTTGGCCTTGGTGTAGCTGCGGATGTGATCGGTGATGCGCTCCTGGTAGGGGCGGATCAATTCACGGTAGACCGGCAGTGAGCAGACCGGGCGATCCTGTAAGCCGATGTCGTCGCCGAAGCCCACGAGATCCACCAGGTCGCCGAGTTCCTCGTAGGCGCGGCGGTTCATCTCGAGGAGGCGTTCAAGCACGGCATCGCACAGCGCCCGAAAGAGGTCGTGGTCGCCGGCCAGGTCGCAATACCAGTCTTCGAAGCCGCGCATGTACTGGGTCTGGTGAACCAGGTGGTAGCGCGCGTTATAGATGACGGCGAAATCGGTCTCTTCCTTCAAGCGCCGGGCGCGCTCGCGCAGTCCGCGGAACCGCCCCGGATCGGTGGGATCCGGCCAGGGGTGGTTCGCGATATCGGCGGCGGTGATCGGCCCGGCCAGCGGGCAGGTCTGCAAATCGTAGTAGTGGCTCCCTTCGGGCCGCACCCGGATCACTCCCCACTCGTCCTTGTGGCGGCCGTCGGGCAGCATCTCGTCGCCGCCTCGATCCGGCGCCCCGAGCGATACGCCCCGCACGTCCACGTCGAGATGAGCCAGCACCCGCTCGTCGAGCTCATAGAGCTGCTGCATCATGTCAATGCACGGGCCCGGCTCGCCGAAGCCGAGCTTCCCGCAAAGCCGCTCATAGCCTTGCTTGACCATCCCGGTGACACGCGTGCTGCCAAGGTCCATGGGCAGGCGGTCGGGCTCCCGGTGCGAAAGGGCAGTGAGAATTCGTTCACGGTGCGTCATTGCCGACCATTGTAAAAGACTCGGCGATCGGAATACCGGTTCCGGTGATTCGGTAACCGCCGGCGCGGGTGAGGAATGCGGGATAGGCGTCCCCGCCGGCCTGCGGCCC
>CAYRPT010000609.1:0-2939 GCA_964425895.1 uncultured Solibacteraceae bacterium
CCGGCCGTCAGGCGAGACCGCCGCCCGAACCGGAAAAGAATCGAGCGCCACCTGGCGGCCAGCCGGTTCAACCCGCCAGCCGTTGGGGAGATCCCGGGGCCACGCGGCCGCCGCGGCCAGCGCCACCGCCGCGAGCCGCACCGTGATGGAAGCCGTCACTCCGTGAACCTCTGCGCGATCGGGAAACGCCGGCCGATGCCGAACGCTTTCGACGTCACCTTCAAACCCGGCGCCGCCTGTTGGCGCTTGTATTCGTTGCGATCGACCATCCTCACGATGCCGCGGACAACCTCCACGGGTATGCCGGTTTCCGCGGCGATCTCCGCCGGCGCCCGGTGATCCTCGACATACAGACGCAGCACCGCGTCCAGCGTCGCGTATTCCGGCAGCGAATCCGTGTCCTTCTGGTTGGGCCGGAGCTCGGCCGACGGCGGTTTGGTGAACACACTCTCCGGAATGGCGCCGGGATGCCGCTGGTTGCCGATGCGGCCCAATTCGTAGACGAGGGTCTTGGGAACGTCGCTGATCACCGCCAGGCCCCCGGACATGTCGCCGTAGAGCGTGCAATAGCCGACCGCCAGTTCGCTCTTGTTGCCGGTGGTCAGGACCATGGCGCCCCACTTGTTCGACAGCGCCATCAAAGTGAGACCCCGGAGCCGCGCCTGGAGGTTCTCTTCGGCGACGTCCGGCGGGCGGTCGCCGAACAGCGGTTGGAGCTCTCGCAGCGCCGCTTCGTAGGGGGCGTTGATGGTGACGACCTCGAAGCGAACGCCAAGATTCTTCGCCAGCGCCCGCGCATCCCGCATGCTGCCCTCCGAGGAGTAGGGGCCCGGCATGGCCACGCCCACCACGTTCTCCGGCTCGACGGCGTCGACGGCCACGACGGCCGTCACCGACGAGTCGATGCCGCCGCTCAGCCCGAGCAGCACGCGCTCGAAGCCGCATTTGCGGATGTAGTCCCTCGTCCCCAGCACGAGGGCTTCATAGACCGCCTCGCTGATGTTGGGCAGGTTCTCGCGCTGGTCGCCGCGGCCTTCGGCGAGGTCGACGAGGATAAGGTCTTCGGCAAATGACGGCGCCGAGGCGATTACGGCCCCGGAGGCGTCCATCGCGAAGCTGCTGCCGTCGAATACGAGCTGGTCGTTTCCTCCCACCTGGTTGACATAGACGACCGGGATTCCGTATTTGCGCGCGGTGGCGGCGAAGATGTCCCGCCGCAGTTTGCGCTTTCCCATGTGATACGGCGAGGCGTTGATGGTGATGAGCCCGCCGGCGCCGGCGCGGACCAGCTCCTCCACCGGATCACGTTCGTACAGCCGCCGCTTCCAGAACTGCTTATCGTTCCAGGCATCTTCACAGACGGTCAGCGCCAGCCCCATGGCGGGGGTCGTCCAGAGCTCCTGCCTTTCGGCGGGCTCAAAATACCTGGCTTCGTCAAAGACGTCGTAAGTCGGCAGCAGCATCTTCGTCTGCCGGAATACGACTTCGCCTTTGTCGAGCACCGCCGCCAGGTTCACCGCGGGCTTTCCCGCCGACTCGGCCGACTTGGCCACGGTGCCGTAAACGACGCTCAGGTCCAGGGACCGGGTTTCCGCGGCCAGCCGCTGCTCTTCCCGCGCGACGCGCGTGAAGAAGCTGGGCTTTTCCAGCAGGTCGCGCGGCGGATAGCCGGTGACCGCAAGTTCGGGGAAAACGACCACCTGGGCGCCTGCGGCGGCGGCCCGGCGCGCCGTCGCCACCATCAGATCCACATTCCCGCGCAGGTCCCCAACCGTCGTGTTGATTTGCCCAATGGCAATCTTCATGGAGAATTCCATTCTACTTCCCGCCGCGGCGGAGCCCGGTTCTCGCGGATCGCTCCGGCCCGGTTCCCGTTAGCCGCCGGTCAGGCAATAGGCGATCAGAGTCTGCTGGAGACCGTGCTCCGTCAAGAGCCAGGTTTCGTGGTTCTCCGGGTCCACGTCGATCCGGGCGGCATCGATTTCTTCCGGCGTCGCGCCTACGAAGCACAGGCGGCAGGGGGGCAGTTCGTCCTGGCCGAACCGGACCGGCGGACCGAATGACCGGCACGAAACGGGCCGGTGCGCGCACAGCTCGCACACGCCGCTCTCCGGATCGAGCACCGGACACGGCACACCCTCAAAGCGGCGAAGGAACGCATACTCGGCCTCGCCGCCGGCGCTCAGCACGCCGCTCGCGGGGTCGCCCGGAAAGTGCGGAGCAAACAGTTCCACGGCGTCCCGCGCCCGGCGCCGGATCCGGTCCGCGCGCCCGGGGTCCCGGAGGAGCGTCTCGTTGAAGCCGCGGCGCAGACGCTCGGCGTCCAGACGGTTGATGGGAAACGGGCCGATGCAACACTCGCGGCAGCCGGGGCGGCAGGCGATCCGATCCCGGAAGCGTTCCACGCCGGCGGACAGGGCCGCATCGATGACCCGCAAGAGCCGGCGGTCGGCTTCCGCCAGCGCCCCTGAAGCTTCCATGCCCACAGGGTATCGCGGACCAGCCATCCAGGCTAGGGTTTGCGGGCGACCAGAAACAGCGTCTGCCCGAACGGCAGATTGCGTCCCCTGGCCAGCCAGGCTCGCTCCAGCCATAGGGCGCGGTAGAAGATCGCTTCGAGCGGCCACGGCAGAGGTTGCAGCCCCGACTGGGGCGCGCGCTGAAACAGCGGTTCCCAGACGCGGAACCGCAGCAGCGAGGCGGGGCTCAACAAGAAGTTCGCGAAGGTAAGCCGCTCGACACGCAGTCCGGCGGCGGCCGCCAACTCCCGCAGCCGGCGCGGTGTGAAACGCTGCCGTTCCCACACGAACTCCGAGTGTCTGCTCCGGAAGAGCCGCAGGGCCGCGGCCCTGAGCAACAGCCCTCCGCCTGGACGAAGAACGCGGGCGCACTCACGGATGGCGGCCTCATCCTCGCCCGGCCTCAGGTGCACCAGCGCA
>CAYRPT010000610.1:0-2925 GCA_964425895.1 uncultured Solibacteraceae bacterium
GAGCTGGCGCTCGGCTCCCCGCCGGTTGCCCCGCCCGTGATGATGCAGCCCCACGGCGATGTGGATAAGCGACTGCAAGAACAGCCGTCCCGGCCCGCGCTCCGGCCGCCAGATCTCCTCGATCGCCTCATGACATTCGAAGTACCGCCCGCGGTTGAACAGCGCAATCCCCTCTGCCAGCGTTGCCCGGGCCTCATCGGAGAAGATCCTCACCAGCATTGTTCCCGGCGCGGACCCGGCCCGCCCTCACTCGACCGGCAGTTCATCCATGCTCATGAACTGCCGGATGTGGGGATGGTCGCTGCGGTCGATCTCCGAAACCGGTCCGAAGTACACCACCCCCCCGTCATGCAGCACCACCACGTTGTCGGCCACCCGGTACATCAGGTCCAGGTCGTGGGTCACCACCACGGAGGTGAGCTGCAACTGCTCTTTCAGCCGCAGCATCAACCCGGCCAGGTGATCGGACATAATCGGATCCACCATCGTGGTCGGTTCATCGTAGAGGACGCACTCCGGCTCGGCGGCCAGCGCCCGGGAAATCGCCACGGCCCGCTTGTAGCCCGTCGAGAGGTCCGCCGGATAGACGTGTTTGAATTCCCGCAGCCCCACCATGTCGAGCAACCCGTCGACGATCTCGTCCTTGTTGGCGGCATTGTAGTCCTCGCGGAGTTCCAGCGAGAAAAGAATGTTTTCCTCCACCGTCAGCGAGTCGAACAGCGCGCCCGACTGGAAGACCATCGTCACTTTTTTCCGAATGCGGCGCAGCTCGCTTTCCGATGCGTCCGTGATGTCGGTGTGCGCCACGATCACACGCCCGCTGTCGGGTTTGAGGAAGCCCATGATGTGGCCCAAAGTCACCGACTTACCCACGCCGCTCCGTCCGATGATGGCTACGGTCTCACCGCCGTTGACGTGAAAAGAGACGTCAGACAAAACCGGGTAGTCGAACGTCTTATTGACGTGGCGGAACTCTATGTAATGGGGATACCGTTCGCTCATTGGGTGGTGTGCCCCGCGAAGACGGCGCACCGCGGCGCCCTTCGGCAGAGCCGGCGCTTGTACCGCTCCCACTGCTCCGGCGTGTTGAGATTGGCCTGCCAGCCGGAATCATGAGGACGCCAGAAGCACACGTCGAGGTGGGCCAGGACGCCATGGATTGCCCGGCGCCCTTCCGTCAGCGCGCGGCTGACCTCCTTGAGACAGCGGCGATGCCAGACCGCGCAGAGCGGCTCCGGACCAGTGGGCGAGACCGGAACCAGCGCATCGGTCCCGGACCCAAGCGCCTGGGCCAGCAGTTTCTTGAGGAATGGCGCTTCAGCCTCGGGCATGTCGCACGCGACCACCAGGTTCCAGTCGGCCCCAGTCATCGAGAGAGCCGTTTCCAACCCTCCCAGCGGCCCGTTGCCCGGCCTGAGGTCCGCGGCCGTGGGAAAGCCGAGCCCGGCGTACCGCTCCGGAGCGCCCACGAGGGTCACCGTGCCCGCGGCGTCGGCCACGCTGCGGGCAGCGTGCTCGGCGAGGCTCCCGTCCCAGTGCGGAAGCATCGCCTTATCCTGTCCCATCCTGGTGCTCCGTCCGCCCGTGAGGACGAAACCGGCGGCCGGCGGACCAAAATGCGCGCAGGGGGCTGTTTTTTCCGGCCGGTTCATGTCAAAATAATAGCATCGGCAGGCCAACCGCCTGTCCCGATCGACTGCTTCTGGCGATTTCCGGCCCTCAGCGTAGCCGGCCGCGGCGTAAAAGGGGAGTGCACGCCTCTTGATCCCGGCTTGGCAAGATGCATGTTTGCGGATATAATTCGGCGAGGGCCTGGTGCGAAACAAATCAATGTGGTTTTGTTTCCTTAGCAGCGCGGTGGCACTGCTCGCCTTCGCCGGGGCGTCCCGCGCGGAAGCCGGCCTCGGAGGTCTCCGCGCGACCTCGGTGGTCCGGGTGAACTCCCACGGACGGCTGGTACGCGCGGTGGTGGCGCCGGCGCTGGGGCCCGGGCACGGCCGCCCGCGGGCTGAGGCGCTGCGGCAGGCGGCTCGCGTCGACGCACTGGTGAACGCGGCCGCCGTGAGATATGCCGTGGACCCGTTGCTGATCCACGCGGTGATCCAGGCCGAGAGCAACTACGACCCCTTCGCCGTTTCCGTCAAGGGCGCCGAAGGGCTGATGCAGCTCATTCCACCCACGGCCCGCCGGTTCGGCGTCGGCAACGCATTCAACGCCCAGCAGAATATCGATGCGGGCGTCCGCTATCTGAAGTACTTGCAGGATATGTTCCAGGACGATCGCCTGGCCCTCGCCGCTTACAATGCCGGCGAAGGCGCGGTCGTCCGGCACCAGTGGATTCCGCCGTATCCGGAAACCCGGGAGTATGTCCGCCGGGTGGCCGCCAGGTACGCGGAGCTGAAGAAGGAAGCGGAGAAAACGACCAAGGGCGGAGTGCCGGAGGAGGGCGGACCGGAGTACCGGCCCGTCGAGAGTTTCATTGACTCCGAAGGCCGTCTGCATCTCAGGACCAGGTAGGTTGCCATGACGATCCAGTCTTCGCAGTCGCCGGAGTTTTCGCGGGCCGGCCGGATTCGCCGGCTCCTGCGCGGAGCGGGGTTGGTGCCCGCCGCCGCGGCGGTCAGCCTGCTCGCGGGCGCCGAGCGCGCGCCGGTCGCCATTAAGGACGTGCGCTATTGGTCACTTGGTGACGTGACCCGGGTCGCCATCGAGACCACCGGGGATTTCCGATATACCTTCGACCGTCTGTCTTCGCCGCCGCGGATCTACTTCGACATCCACAACGCCACGCAGCGTGTGTCTGGCGAGCGCATTCACACCGTGCCTGTCGGCGACGGCCTGATCGATAGAATCCGGCTCTCGCAGAACACCCGCACGGTGACTCGGATCGTCCTGGACCTGGCCGGATCCTGGGAGGTCACCTCG
>CAYRPT010000611.1:0-2897 GCA_964425895.1 uncultured Solibacteraceae bacterium
CGCCGTCTTCATGTGGCCGTTGTGGCTCATGAGGTGGCGCATCACCTCGAGGAGGTTGGTGAGCGGTTCGACGCCGTTGACGAAATCGCGGGCGGTGATGTCGCCGCGGGATACCGAATCCAGGGCCCGGCGGATATGAGCGGGCGTGTGATGAAAACTGGCCTTGCAGGTGATTTCGGAGTAATGCAGCATCGAGGTGTCCAGCGCGATCTTGCTGTCGGCCGGACAGCCTCCAAAGAAGTTCACGGTCCCGCCCCGGCGCACGAGTTTCACCGCGGTTTCCCAGGCTTCCGGGAGCCCCACGGCTTCAATCACGGCGTCAGCGCCGCGTCCGCCGGTGAGGTTCCGAACGCTCCTCTCGAGATCGGCGCCATCGGACAAAAGGAGCTCCGCGGCGCCCATGCGCGCGGCGCGCTCGAGCTGCGTCCGGCGGCGGCCGACAGCGATCACCCGCGCTCCCTGGACGTGCGCCAGGCGAACGAACATCAGCCCGATGGGTCCCAGGCCGATTACGGTTACCGTGTCTCCGGATCGCACGCCGGTCTCTTCGAGGCCGCGGAGAACGCAGGCCAAGGGTTCCACCAACGCCGCATCCTGGTAGCTGACGTGCGGCGGGATCTCGTAGGTATTGCGAGCCACGATGCGAGAGGGGATACGGATGAACTCGGCGTAGGCGCCGTTGTTGAAGAGAAGGTTCTCGCAGAGATTCTCGAGCCCGCGGCCGCAGTAGTAGCAGGCGCCGCAGGGAGCGGAGTTCGCCGCCACGACACGCTGGCCGGGGCGGAATTCCCTCACCTCGCTGCCCGCCTGGATTATGTCTCCCGCCAGTTCATGGCCGAACAGGGCGGGCGGAACAATCATGCGCGCGTGATAACCCCGGCGGAAGACTTTAACATCCGTACCGCAGGTCAGGGCGGCGCGAACCCGGACGAGAAGATCGCCTTCGCCGATTTCCGGAACAGCCACCGGCTCGACACGAAGGTGTTCTTTGCCATAGAGCACGGCGGCCATCATTTGAGTAGTCACTTATGACGTCCTTTGGGGTAGAACCACAATTTTCAACGATTCTCCGTTCGGATGCAACGCCAGGTCGATCGCCGAACGGATACAGTCAAGCGGCAGCCGGTGGGAGATGAGACGCTCCACGGGAAGCTGGCCGCTAAAGACAAGATCGGCTGACTCGCGCTGTAAGTCCACCGAGGCGCTGTAGCAGCCGAATAACACACGTTCCTCCTTACAGATGTCCGCTCCCGATACGTCGATTCGCTCCTTTTCCGAGGTTTGGGCAAACAGGAGGATCCGCGCCCCTGGCCGGGAGCACCGTACCGCCTGCTCCACGATGCCCGGCGCTGAGGCCGCGACAATCACGACATCCGCGCCGCGCCCTCCGGTCATGGCCTTCATTTCCGCGGCCACGTCGTCGCTGCGTGGATCCCAGGCCGCGTCCGCGCCAAGCTCCCGGGCCAGCTCCAGGCGCCGTGGTATCGTATCGGTGACCGCCACGGCCGACGCCCGGAGATGAACCAGCATCGTGAAGAGCAGCCCGATCGGCCCCTGACCCAAAATCGCCACGACCTCGCCCGGCTGGGGGTCCGCCTGGGTGACCGCTTTGAGGCAGGTATTGACCGGCTCGACCAGGCAGGCGGTTTCCAGCGGCACGCCGTCCGGCACCTTTTCCACGCCCCGCTCGACGATCCAGTCCATGACCCGGACGTACTGGGCGAAGCCGCCTCCGGCAGGCTCGAAGCCGGCGGTGATCCCAACGCGTTTGTAGGTCTCGCACTGGGCGTAAAGCTTCCGGGCGCAATAAAAACATTTTAGGCACGGAATGTGGTGGAACGCCACCACCCGGTCGCCGGGCGCGAAGCGCCGGACCCCCGCTCCCACCGCAGCCACGATGCCGGCGGTCTCATGTCCAAAGATCCGCGGAGGCGAAAGCAAATTGTATTCGATTTTCTTGAGATCGGTGTGGCAGATGCCGCAGCTCTCCACGCGCACCAGGATCTCACCCGGCAGGATCGCCGGAACCGGCAGGGTCTCGACCGATAGAACCCCGTGGCCCCGGTAAACCGCCGCACGCATCCGTTCCGATTCCGGCGCCATACTCTTAAAAGGCACAGTCCGCGAGAAACCCAGCCAGACGGTCGGCGGCCAGCCTGCTTCGGCGCCAGAGCCGCCACAACTCAGGGATACCGCGGGTCGGGCGCCGGAGGGCCGCCCGGACCACCCGCGGGGGCCGGATACGGCCCGCCGGATCGCGCAAACCGTTCAGGTCCAGGGCGAAACTCTCGTTCGCGGTGTCGGTGACTGCCCGGATACAGAAGAAGGGGAGGCTCCGGCTGGCGGCGAATTCGGCTACGCCCGCGGCCTCCATCTCCACCGCGTCGCCGCCCGCCCGGCGGAGGCGGAACTTCTCATCAGTTGTCGCGACCACCAGACCGGCTGAAATCAGGATTCCGCGCACAAAGAACTTTCGGGTGTCGGGCATTTGCGGTCGAACGGCGCTCCTTCCGTCCATCCAACGGACATCCGATGCGACGAATATGTCACCGGGAGCGAGCCGCGGGTCGAGCCCGCCGCAGAAGCCGACGCTGACCACGCAACTGACGGATTCCCGTTCATGCGCCGTCTCAGCGGCCTGCCGGGCCAGAGCAGCGCCGGAGCCGTTCGCGACCAGCAGCCAGCGGCGGCCCGCACGCTCGACAGAAACCGAGTAGTCAACAGGCCATTGTATCCGAACCGGCCGGCCCATGTGCCGCCGGACTCCGTCGAACTCCATCGCGTCAGCCGCTACCAGCAACACGGCTCCCATGTTCAACAGTATCCATTCGACCGGAACCAGGCGACGGCGCGTTCCAGCGCCTCTTCCACCGGGCCGGGTTCGAAGCCCAATTCGC
>CAYRPT010000612.1:0-2867 GCA_964425895.1 uncultured Solibacteraceae bacterium
ACCTTCCGGGAAAGCCGCGCCCGTTTTCTGATGGGGATGGTGGGGCTGGTCGCCATCTTCCATGGCGTCCGTCTATTGACCGACTCGGGGATTGGCGAGTTCAGCGCTGTGGCCCCTTATGAGGGGGTGGTTGACTTGGTGGTTGCCCTGCTCACGTTCGCCGCGCTGCTGATTGTGAACACGGAAGCGACCAGCCACCGTACCACGAGGGTGTGCCTGCGCCTGGCCCAGGCGATGGAGCCGCCGGTTCCGGTGGTGAACAAGAGCGCGGTCTCGCGCGTGTTCGAGAACGCTTCCCCAAGAGCCCCGGCGGAGGGAGGGCCGAAACGCAGCCCGGAGGAGGCGGCCCTGGAGAGGTTGATCGATTCCGCACCGGTGGCGTTGGTCGCATTCGATGCGAGCGGGCGCGTATGCCTGTCAAACGCCGCCGCCGACACTCTGTTCGGCGTCGACCGGGGGCAGTTGGTGGGGATGAGTCTCCCGGGCCTGCCGGCGGTGCCGCCGCGGCCCCCGGCGCAGTCGACCCTCAAGCCGGCGGCGGCGCACTCGTGACCGCCGTCTGGAGTGTGGGGCCGAAGGTCGGATGCACGCCACGCAAACAGAGGCGTTCTTATCCATCGGCCGGAGCATTGGGTGCGGCCTCCTGTTGTCAACCGCTCTCCCGGGAACATTTGTGAACGTTCCCTTTTATCAATGACGTGCGGCCTCTCGCGCCGGAGGCGCCCCGCCGCGCGGTTAGCGCTTTCCAGGGAACATTGGTGAATGTTTCCTTTCATCAATGACGTGCGGCCTCTGCGCCGGAGGCGCCCAGCCGCGCGGTTAGCGCCTCAGAATACCCGCTTTCCGAGCCGGGCTAAGTCGAATTTCGCGGTGTGAGCGACTGCCATGACCGCCATGACACCGGCCTGAACCGGATCGCTAACCACCAAATCCGCTGCCCCGGGGACACTGCCCGCCATGTTGAGGCTGATCACGATGAGGCCCTGGCGGCGCACCTCTTCGACGGCCCGGGTGATCTCTCCGCCCATCAATGCGCCGGCGAGGACGAGCGCTTTAGCGCGGGGCAATCGCGCCACGGCGCGGACGGCGTCGGCCAGGGGTTGCTCACCGACGAGCGGGATGGTGTCCACGGAGATATGTTCGCCGCGTATGTTGTGGCGGTCAGCCTCCGAAATGGCGCCGATGGCGACCTGCCCGACCTGGGCGCCGCCGCCGACAATAATGATGCGTTTGCCATAGATCTTCTGGAGGCTGTGCATCACCAGCACGGACTTCACCACGGGAAGCGAGCGGAGGTCGGCGGCGAGAGCTTCCACTTCACCCGGTACTTCGACCTCGAAGTCGATGCCGGTTTCCGCTTCCGTTCGCTCGACGATGGCGACCGAGGAAATATCGCCCTGGTGCTTCGCAATCACGCCGGTGAGCTCGTGCAGGACGCCGGGGCCCTCTGCTGCGGTGACGAAGATGCCGGCGCGTTTCTGGGGCACGGGACGGCTACTCCACTTCGTACTTGTCGAGGATCTTCTGCCAGAATCCCCGTGCTTTGAAGATCACCTCGATGACCTCGCGAACGGCGCCGTCACCGCCGCACCGCTCCGTCACGAGATGAGCCAACCGTTTGACTTCGGGCATCGCGTTGGCCGTGGCGACGGCCAGGCCGACGCGCTTCATCACAATGGCGTCGGTCAGATCATCGCCCATGTAAGCGATCTCGTCCAGGGCGATGCCCTCGCCCCGGATAATCTCCTCCAGAATCGGGATCTTCTCGATGTGACCCTGGTAGATGTACTTGACGTCCAACTGGTTGGCACGGAACTCGGTGGCCTTGGAGTTGCGTCCGCTGATGATGCCGAGCGGCAGTTTCATCCAGTGGGCCCAGCGCATGGCGATGCCGTCCTGGGAGTTGAATGCCTTGGTTTCAAAGACCTGGCCGTCGGGACTGACGTTGTAGTGCAGCTTGCCGTCGGTCCAGACGCCGTCGACGTCCATCAGCAGGAGCTTGATCTTCGCCGCTCGCTGTTCAATTTCGGGAGACACGTATTCCTCTCTTCTTGGGTCGGGCCGGCGGACAGTCTCAGCCGCCCGCCGCGAACTACTGCCGCTCACACGTTGTAGGTGGACGACGAGACGTCGCCGCCCCGGCCCGTCCAGTTCGTATGGAAGAACTCGCCGCGGGGACGGTCGATACGTTCGTAGGTATGTGCGCCGAAGTAGTCGCGCTGCGCTTGGAGCAGGTTGGCCGGCAGGCGGGCGCTGCGGTAGCCGTCGTAGAAGGCCAGCGCGGTGGTGAAAGCCGGGACGGGGACGCCAAGCTCCACCGCCTTGATCACCACCCGGCGCCAGGATTCCTGGCACGCCTCGATGGCGCTCTTGAAATAGTCATCCAGTAACAGATTGCTCAACTCCGGGTTCTTGTCGAAGGCGTCCTTGATCTTGCCGAGAAAGACCGAGCGGATGATGCAGCCGCCGCGCCACATCAGGGCGATACCACCGTAGTTGAGGTTCCAGTGGTATTCCTTGGACGCTTCGCGCATCAGCATGTAGCCCTGGGTGTAGGAGATGATCTTCGATGCGTAGAGGGCCCGCCGGATGTCTTCGACAAAGGCCTGGCGATCGCCGGAGAACTTCGCCTGAGGTCCCTTGAGAACGCGGGACGCATGCACGCGCTCGTCCTTCATGGCGCTCAGACAGCGGGCGAAGACGGCCTCGCCGATCAGGGTAACAGGGACTCCCAAGTCGAGCGAGCTGACGCCGGTCCACTTGCCCGTGCCTTTCTGGCCGGCCGTGTCGAGAATCTTGTCCACGACGTGTTGGCCGTTCTCGTCGCGAAAGCCGAGGATGTCGCGCGTGATCTCTATGAGATAGCT
>CAYRPT010000613.1:0-2852 GCA_964425895.1 uncultured Solibacteraceae bacterium
GGCCACCACGGCGCCGACGCCGAAGATCATGCCCAACATGGTGAGCAGGGTGCGGAGCTTGTGAGCCAACAGGCTCGACAGCCCCATCGTGACTTCCTCGAAACTACCGCTGAAAACCGCCATGCCTACTGTCCTCGTCCTCCGCCGCCAAAGTTCTGCATTGGGTTGCCGTTGGCCGGCGCCGCCGGCCCCCGCTTGGCCGCGCCGGGCTTCGCCGTCGGATCGGCCAGGGCGAGAATCTCGCCTTCCTGAAGCCCTTCGGCGATCACGATCGTGTTTTCGCTGCGCTTGGACAGCTTGATCTCCCGCTCCTCGAATCGCTCACCGCGTTTCACATAGACGATCAGTTTCCCATCCCGCTCGAAAACGGACTGCGCGGGAACGTGGAGGGCGTCTGGGATATGCTCGATGACGATCTCCACGTCGGCCAGCAGTCCGGGCCGCAGCAGAACATCCAACTGGCTGTCTTCCTCGGGCGGCGGGGGAAGCTTGGCGTTCTTGAGCTGCTCGTCGGACGGACCACCCGAACGTCCCCCGTTGGCGCCGCCGCGGGCCGCCGCGAAGGCCTCCCGAAGAATCGGGCGCAGAGCGCGCAAAATCTCCCGCTTCTTGTCCTCCGACAAGTCGGGCCACTTCGATTTGCCCATCTCCTTGTCGAGCAGATCCCGGGCTTTCTTCTGGTGTTCCTCGGGCAACTTGTCGAGAAGCTGCGTGGGATCGACGTTGGCGAAACCACCTCCCGGACGCCTGCCCCCGGCAGCGGCGCCGGACCCGGGGAATCCGCCGGCACTCCCGCCACCCTGAGCCCCGGCAAAGCCACCCGCTCCGCCGGCGCCCGGAAACGCTCCGGCCGCGCCGCCGAAACCAGGCCCTCCGTCGGCCCCTCCCCCGCCGCCAAACCCGCCGCCCGCCATGGCCAACATCGCCGGCGCCGCAGAATTCCGCGCGGGCGCCCGATTCCGGTTCTGCTCCGCCGTCTGGAGAATCCGATCGATTTGCTCCGGCCTAGCGCCCAGCGCCTCGAGCAAATCCCGCATGTCAATCTCAAACGTTACGTCAAATTTCTTCGCCGGGTCGTTCGAGTATACGTCGGCGCTCGCCGTACCACTCAGGCTCTTGATCTTTCCCTGAAGTTCTTTTCGTGGAAGTGCATCCAGGCGAATGGTCACTGGCTGGCCTTCGGTAAGATTGGCGCGGTCCAACTCGCCCACCCGCGCCGTAACCTGCAACTCCGACAGGTCGAGGATGTCGGCGACGGGCATGCCGGGCCGCAACTCGTCACCTTCCCGGATATCCGGGAGCTGCATTCCCGAGAAGAAGAAGTGCGATCGCGCCTGGCGGATGGCCACGAGCCCGCTCATCGGCGAGAGCAGCTTTACGTCGCGCAGCCGCTGGCGCTCCCGCTGCATCTCCAGCTCCGCCTTGCGGCGGTTTTCGCGCAACACCGCCAACTCAGCTTCCGCCTGTGCCCGCCGCGACTGGATGTCGCTCTTGAGCTTTTCCAGCCGCCGCCTCGCTTCCTCGAGGTTCAGCGTGTTCTTGGTGGCGTCGATCTGAGACAGCAGCTCGTTGCGCTGCACCTCGAGTTCCGCCCGGCGCACCGTGTAGCGTGCCCGCAGCAACTCCACCTCGTCCTGGTTGTTCCGAATCGCCAGGTCCGCCTCCGACTTCCGGATCCGTTCTTCGATCTGGTCGAGTTCAAGCTGCTTCTCCTCAAGCCGGGAAAGCACCTCGGCGTCGTCGAATTCCACAATCAGGTCGCCCTCACGGGCGAAAGCGCCCAACGGCGCCAAGCGCGTCACTTGCACCGTTCCGAACAAGTTGGGCGCCGTAAGTGTCATCTGGCGCACGGCCTGAAGCTCGCCCCGCGAATACGTTCGCACCGTCACGTCGCCGCGCCGGACCCGCGTCGTGGCGACATCGCGCTGGCGGGACGGCAGGGATTTCACCAGGCGGTACCCCCCCCATCCCAGAGCCGCCACCACGGCGACGGCGATCACTCGAAACAGGACCTTCTTCATGGACGACAGCCTCCGGCCTTCCGGCTACAGTTTCTTGGCCCGTTTGGCGGCTTCCTGGGGATCCTCGAGGGCCACAACGTCGCCCTGTCGTAGCCCGCCGGTCACCACCAGATCGGTCTCGTTCCGCGGCCCGACCTCGATGTGCCGCACGTCAAACCGGTCGCCCCGTTGGATCCACACCGCCGGTTTGCCCTCATGCAGGAAGCTGGCCCGCTCGGGAATCATCAGCACGTCGGGAATGCTTTCGATCACGATCTCCGCGGACGCGCTCATGCCGGGCCGGAGCCGTTCGTCAAGCGCCGTCAGCGTCGCGCGGGCCGGAAATGCCTTCAAGGAAAGGCCCGTGCCCATGCGCGCGACTTCCGCGATCGGGCTGATCCAGTCGAGTTTGGCCCGAAACTCCCGGTCGGGAATGGCATCCACCCGGATGCGGACGGCCTGGTCGAGCTCGAGCCGCCCGCGGTCAACCTCTTCCAGGCTCAACTCAACGCGCATCTCGGACAAGTCGGGGATTTCGGCGATGCCGGCGCCGGTCCAGGCCGTGTCGCCTTCCTTGAAGGGTGGCGGTTTCGATCCCCAGGAACCGGAGGCGCGGAAATTCGGCAGGACATGGACGATCCCGTCGATCGGCGCCCGGATCACCATGTGGGACAGATACCCCCGCACCCTCTCGAGGTCGCGCAGCGTCTTGTCCTTGCGCTGCTGGAGCCGCTGAAGATCGGCCGCCTGAGTGACGCCGTGGGACTTGATCACTGTCTTCACCTGGCCCAACTCGCCTTCGGAGATGCCGACATCGATGCGGTACTTGGCGCCCTCGATCTCGGAGACGAT
>CAYRPT010000614.1:0-2825 GCA_964425895.1 uncultured Solibacteraceae bacterium
AACGTCGAGCCACGGACCTCCAGGCCCTCCACGTCGTGGCAAACTACGGCGGCCCGTTCATCCGGCTCGTCCGTGCCGGTTTCGACATCGGTAAGGCGCAGGTTCCGGACGTGGCGGAAAAACAGAGCATGAGCCGGCAGGGGACCGAACATACGGTATTCGGGATACTGCTCCTCGTTCTCGGGGACATCGGGCGGCGGGTCCTTGAGACTCCCACGGAAGCTCAGGCGCACGTGGGCGATCGACAGGTTCTCGATCGCGTGTCCGGGGATGCCGGAGACGGGACAACCGGTCGTACCCGCGCCGGTCGCGGTTAGCCCGTGGATCGCGATGTTGCGGAGCGAGCCGACGCCGGGCTTCCCGCCGCCCTCGGTGAACGGGCGCGCCCGGTTGCCGAGGCGGATGAAAAGAGGATTGTCAACATCGCGCATGGCGAGGTTGCTCACCGAAACGCCGTCGAGCACGCCGCCGTCGACCATCTCGATAGCGACGCCGGAAAGCCGGGTCCCGTAGATCGCGCAGTCGCCGAAGACGATGTTCCGGAAGCCGCCGTTCGACTCGGTGCCCAACTTGAAGGCGTTGCAGTCGCTGCTCAGGATGCAGTTCGTGATCGTGACGTCTTCGGTGACGCGGTCGAGCGTGCTCTTGAGCACGATGGCATCGTCGCCGGAGCGGACGTTGCAGCCGGAGATGGTCACACGGCGGCAGGCGTCGATATCAATACCGTCGTTGTTCTTGTTCACCAGGCTATGGACCGTGACGCCGTGAATGGCGACGTCGTCGCAGGCGAGGTAATGCTGCACCCACATGGGCGAGTCGCGCAGGGTGACGCCCGATACGCTGACGCCGCGGCAGGAGACGAAGCGGATCATGTAGGGGCGAACCTTGTAAGGACCTTCGAAGGCGCCGCCATTGCCGTCCAGGACACCGTCGCCGTGAACTCCGACGTTGTCACAGTTCTCGGCGTAGAGGAGGGATCGCTCGGTGTACTGGTCGGTGTAGGAGCGAAGTGCGGGAATGGAGCGGGGATAGTCGTCGAGATTGCGGCTCCCTCGGACGACGGCGCCGGCCTCCAGCCGGAGGTGAACGCCGGAGCGCAGCCGGAACCCGCCGCAGTAGTAGCTGCCCGGGGGAAACAGGACCGTGCCGCCGCCGTGGGCTCCGCAGGCGTCGATAGCCGCCTGGACGGCCGCCGTATCCGCATCCCGGCCGTTCCGGGGCGCGCCGAACTCGACGACGTTACAGACTCCGCCGGCGGGGGAGGAAGCCTGGCCTGACGCCGGTGCGGCCGCCAGCGTTCCACCCGCCGCCAGCCCGAGAAACTTGCGGCGGAAAGTGTTGCCGACCATACCGTGACGAGTGTATCATCGCGCCCCAGCCGAGCTCTTCGGGTTGCCGTCAGCCGCCGGCCAGGGAGCCGGCGTGGTTCAACGCCGGTGCCGCAGAAACCAGTTGTAGAGATCCCAGCCCTCGTAAACGCGTGTCCAGGCGTCGTGCGGGCGGTCTTCGTGAACGGTGAACCGCACGTCCGGGTGTCCGGCTCGCTCGAGGGCGACGGCGGATTCGAGAACCCACTCGGGGCGAACCACGACGTCTTTACCCCCGGCGAAGATCCAGATTGGGAGTTTTGCTTCGGCGATCCGGGTGAGGGTCTCGGGATTGCCGGCGCCACAGATGGGAGCGGCCGCGGCCCAACGGTACGGAAACGCCGCGGCGAAGTGCCAGGTGCCGAAGCCGCCGTAGCTCAGGCCGGTGATATACAGGCGCGCGGGATCGGCGCGGTCCTCGGCGATGGCGCGGTCCACCATGTTGATGACATCCTTCTCGTGCAGCCACCAGCCCTCGGGCGGTCCCTCCTTGGCCCATCGGGCGGGTTCGCCAAGCGGCGTGCGGCTCATGAGCGCGGGCGCTCCCGGCTTGGCCGGCGCGGGCTGCTTCGCGCGCGCCTCCTCACGACGGCGCCGCGTCTCCTCGGAGATCGGCGGCATCTGCGGCGAGATCATGATGAAGGGAAGGTCGCGGCCGTTGGTCCAGGCTTCTTTAAGGGGTCCGTGCTTGAGAACCACCTCCAGTTCGTCCTTCCCGTTGCCGCGCTCTCCGTTGCCATGGAGAAAAACGATGACGGGCCAGAGCCGGCCGGCTTCGGTGGCGTGACCTTTCGGCAGATAAAGGAAATAGTCACGCTCGGCGTCCGTCACCGAGCTGTGATAGCTCCGGCGCAACAGCCGCCCGGGGTTGCGCCCGTCGATTTCCTGGGACCAGGCCGCCATGCCGATCAACAGCAGCAAGAATAACGTGGCCATATTCTTCTTCCTTCCTCCCTCACACCGGAGAATCAGAGCCCCCGGCCTTTCTCTACGACGCGGAACGCGACGTCGTTGCCCGCGTGGTAGGCATGCCCGCGTGCCGTCTTGAGCTCGGGTACCGTCACGGTGAGTTTGCCCCCCGAGGCCCGCGCGCGCTGGGGCTCAAGGTAGACGCCGCGCCATGTCCGGTACAGGTGAACGTCGTATTCTCCATCCGCCAGACCTTCCACGGTGAAGGTTTCATTCGCCACACCGCCAAGCGGGTTGACCACCCACCCGAAGGTCTCCGGATCCCCTCGCATGGCCCAGCCGTCGCCGTTGCCCGCACTCACGCGGACCGGACTCCAGGTCCCACCGGCAAAGTCGATGCGTTCGACGAAGCGGGCGAAGTGCAGCATCGTGTTGGTCACCACGCCGTCGTTGATGAAGTAACCGTAAGCCCACCAGAAGGGCGTGGCGCAGAGCCCGTTGGCCAGGCCCGCCCACAGCCGGCCGGCGCGATCCTCCAGCAGCGTTTTC
>CAYRPT010000615.1:0-2817 GCA_964425895.1 uncultured Solibacteraceae bacterium
CGGCGGATTTCCTCTCGCGTGTGGGCGGAGGACGAGCGAGAGCTGGTCGCCGAAGGAACGCACGAGCGGTTCATCGTGAATGTCGAGCGGTTCGGCCAGCGCGTGCTCGCCAAGGCGAGGGGTGAGGCGAGTTGACGTTGCCGCCTGTTTCGGAGGCCGTGTGACCACACAGCAAGAATCTCTTATTTCGAAGACCCTTGACGCATTGGAAATCGAGATCCCCTCCTGGGGGTTCGCTCAGACCGGCACGCGTTTCGGCAAGTTTGTACAGCCCGGCGCCGCCGTGACGACGGAACATAAGATGGCCGACGCCGGTCAGGTTCACAAGCTGACTGGCTGCTGCCCCTCGGTGGCCGTCCACGTGGTGTGGGATTTCCCAAAGGGCAAGGCGGGCGCCGCGGAAGTGGCGTCGCTCGCTGCCCGTCACGGTGTTCGCGTCGGGGCAATCAACCCCAACCTGTTTGAAGCACAGGAATATAAGTACGGCACGCTGGGAAACCCGGACCCGGAGGTCCGGCGGTTGGCCCTCCAGCACATCCTGGACTCGATCGACATCGCGAAGGAGGTCGGGAGCCGGGACATCTCGCTATGGTTCGGCGACGGCTCGAACTACCCGGGCACGGCGAACGTCCGCCAGCGGCGGACCTGGTTCGCCGAGGGACTTCAGGCGGCGCACGAGCGCCTCATGGACGGCGAGCGCCTGCTCGTCGAGTACAAGCCTTTTGAACCGGCCTTTTATCACACCGACGTGGCTGACTGGGGTATGGCGTACCTGCTCGCCAAAGCGGCCGGTCCCCGGGCCAAAGTGTTGGTGGACACCGGGCACCACTATCACGGACAGAACATCGAGCAGATCGTTGCCTGGCTCCTTCAGGACGACATGCTGGGCGGCTTTCATTTCAATGACCGGCACTACGCCGACGACGACCTGACCATCGCGTCAATCCATCCCTATCAGTTGTTCCGCATCTTTCACGAAATCCACCATTTCCAGTGGGAGATAGGCGGCGATCCGCGGGTTGGCTACATGATCGACCAGAGCCATAATCTCAAGCCGAAGATCGAGGAGACGATCCAGACCGCGATGACCGCGCAGGAGATCTTCGTCAAGGCCGCGCTGGTGGATCACGAAGCCCTGGTTGGACACCAGCGGCATTGCCGGTTGATCGACGCGGAGGAGTGCCTTAAGGATGCCTTCGCCGTCGATGTGCGGCCGGTGATTCGGGCTTGGCGCCGGTCCAAAGGGTTGCCGGAGAATCCCCTCGCGGCGTATCGGGAAAGCGGCTATCAGGAGAAGATCGACAAGGAGCGGGCCGATGCCAACAAAGGACTCGTCGCCAGCTACGCCTGACCGGCCCCGGCCGGCCGGCCCCGTGTTCGTACGTCACGAGGACGAGGCGCCCCGGGAGCGCAGCACGTGCGGCTGGAGGCACCGGCTGATCAGCCGCGAGGACGCCGGCTCGGGTGCGGCGGCGTGGGCGCACGCGGTCGATATCGACGGCGCCCGGCCTCATTACCACCGCCGCGGAACCGA
Source organism: uncultured Solibacteraceae bacterium (assembly GCA_964425895.1). Lineage (GTDB taxonomy): Bacteria > Acidobacteriota > Terriglobia > Bryobacterales > Bryobacteraceae > CAYRPT01. Next base: position 1,535 of record CAYRPT010000615.1, read on the forward strand.
GATCTACTATGTCCTCGAGGGCGAGGGCACGGTCATCCTCGACGGGATCGAGCAGCCCGTGCGCAAGGGTTCGCTGGTCCACATACCGCCGGGAGTCGTTCACGGCGCCGTGGGCCGGATGCGTGTGCTGGTGGTGGGTATTCCCGATATCGCCGACGACGATCTGTTTTTTCCGGCGGATTAGCCGCTGAAGGAACATCCGCGCGCCCGGTCAGACGTCTTGGTCGGCAATGAGTCGATAGCCGACCCCGGGTTCGGTGAGCAGATTCCTCGGGCGGGCCGGGTCAGCTTCCAGCTTGCGGCGCAACTGCGCCATGTAGACCCGCAGGTATTGGGACTGCTCGATGTGCTGCGGTCCCCACACTTCCAGGAGGAGCTGACGTTGCGTGACCACCTTGCCCGCGTGCCGGATGAGCGTCTGGAGGAGTTTGTATTCGATCGGCGTCAGGTGCGTTTCCTCCCCGGCAACGCGCACGACTCGCTTTTCGAGATCAACCTCGATTCGTCCCGCACGGAATGGCGTGCCGGCGGCGGTATCGCTGATGGTGACCGCCCGGCGCAGTGCGGCACGGATTCTTGCCAGCAGCTCTCCGACCGCAAACGGCTTGCTCACGAAGTCGTCCGCGCCGGAGTCGAGCGCCTGAATCTTGTCTTTCTCCTGCTCCCGCGCGGAAAGAACGATGATGGGAGTCTGGGTCCATTCGCGAACCTTTTGAATCACCTCCAGGCCATCGCGGTCGGGAAGTCCCAGGTCGAGAACGATGAGATCCGGCTGCCGGGCGGCGGCTTGGGCGATCCCTTCGCCCGCGGTCCGCGCCTCGTGGAAACGGTAGTTTTCGGCGGCCAAGGTGGCCCGGAGGAACCGGCGGATCTGAGGGTCGTCCTCGATGATGAGAATCTCGGGGGAGCTATTCATCCAACCTCACCTGAGGCGCTGGACCGCCGGTCGGAAGATCAATGCGGATCAGCGCCCCGCCGCCTTCCCGGTTTTCCGCTTCCACTCGTCCTCCATGCGCCAGAACGATCGCCTGGCAGATGGCAAGACCGAGGCCCGCGCCGGGAACACCGTCCACCTCTCCACGGTGGAACTTCTCCCAGATACGCTTTTCCTCGCCCGGCGCAAAACCCGGACCGCGATCCGCGACCTCAATCATAATCCTGTCGTCGGAGAGCCTGGCGAAGATAGCGATCTCGGTCCCCGGCGGCGTGTACTTCGCGGCATTGTCGAACAGATTGATGAACAGGTGCTCGAGCAGCACGTCGTCCACCAAGATGAGCGGAAG
>CAYRPT010000616.1:0-2814 GCA_964425895.1 uncultured Solibacteraceae bacterium
CGGGACGGCCGCATCGAGTTCGAGGTTGACGGCGAGCGGGCGATGCTGGAGCCGGGCGACGAGGTGCTGATCCCCGCGGGGGCGTTGCACTCGGTCTGGAACCGGGGCTCGACGACCGCCTGTTGGTACTACGGCTATCGCCGGCACGGAAGCTGAAGACCGAAGGAGGGCACGAATGCAGGTCAAGAACTACGTGAACGGCGCCTGGCGTGAGCCGGGCTCGGTGGAACGGATCGAGCTCAAAAACCCGGCGACGGGCGACCCGATCGGAGCCGCGCCGCTCGCGGACGCGGGCGACGTCGAAGCCGTGGTGCAGGCGGCTGCCGCAGCGTTTCCGGCGTGGCGCAGGACGCCTCCCGAGGACCGGATTCAGCGCCTGTTCCGGCTCAAGCAGCTCCTCGAAGACAACCTTGAAGACCTGGCGCACACCATCGTGGAGGAGAACGGTAAGACGCTGGCCGAGGCGAAGGGTGAGTTGCGGCGGGGCATCGAGAACGTCGAGGTCGCGTGCGGTATCCCCACCCTGATGCAGGGCCACAACCTGGAAGACGTCGCCACGGGCATCGACGAGATGTTCCTCCGCCAGCCGCTGGGAGTTGTCGCAGCCATCACGCCGTTCAACTTCCCGGCCATGATCCCGCTCTGGTTCCTGCCCTACGCCATTGCCTGCGGAAACTGTTTCGTGTTGAAACCCAGCGAGCGCACCCCGTTCACGCCCCAGAAGCTGTTCGCGCTGCTGGAGCGCGCCGGCATGCCCCCCGGCGTGGTGGGCCTGGTGAATGGCGGAAAGCCGACCGTCGACGCGCTGCTGGACCACCCGGATGTCCGGGCCGTCAGCTTCGTCGGCTCGACGCCGGTGGCTGAATACGTCTACGCCCGCGCGGCCCACAACCGGAAGCGCGTACAGTGCCAGGGAGGCGCCAAGAATCACGTCGTCGTGATGCCGGACGCCGACCCCGAGATGACCACGAAGGTCATTGCCGACAGCGCCTTCGGATGCGCCGGTCAGCGATGCCTGGCTGTCTCGGTGGCGGTGACGGTGGGCGAGTCCCATGAGCGGTTCCGCGACGCCCTCGCGGCCACCGCGGCCGCGATGAAGGTCGGCCCCGGCGGCGCGGATGGCGTTCAGATGGGGCCGGTCATCACCCCGCAGAGCAAAGCCAGGATCGAGGCGGCCATCGAGCAGGGCGTCCGGGACGGCGGCCGCGTGGTCACCGACGGCCGCGGCCTGCGCGTCGCCGGCGCCGGGAAGGGCAACTTTGTCGGACCGACGGTGCTCGACGGCGTGCCGCTCGACAGCGTTCTCTCGCAGATCGAGATTTTCGGCCCCGTTCTCAACGTCGTGCCCGTGGACGGCCTGGACGCCGCGATCGACGCGATCGGCCGCAGCCCGTACGGCAATGCCGCGTCGATCTTCACCTCCAGCGGACGGGCGGCCCGGCAGTTCCGCTACGAAGTCGCCGCCGGCAACGTCGGCGTCAACATCGGCGTGGCGGCGCCCATGGCGTACTTCCCGTTCAGCGGGTGGAAGGCGAGTTTCCTGGGTGTCCTTCACGGCCAGGGGCGCGACGCGGTAGAGTTCTACACCGAGAAGAAGGTGGTTATCGAGCGCTGGCCGTCGGAATGGACGAGACGGTTCTGAGGCGCTAACCGCGCGGCTGGGCGCCTCCGGCGCAGAGGCCGCACGTCATTGATGAAGGAGAACATTCACAAATGTTCCCTGGAGAGCGCTGACCGCGCGGCGGTGCGCCTCCGGCGCGAGAGGCCGCACGTCATCGATAAAAGAGAACATTCACAAATGTTCCCTGGACAGGCCGGTTGCCCGCGCGTCGCGGCTCCCGCGGCCGTTCCCGCGGCTGTACACTGGGGAAAAAGGGAATCACTGGGGAAAAGAGAGATGCTGGACACCCTGCCGCCTCGCGCCTACGATCGTACGCTGAACTCCGAGATCGAGCGGCTTCTGTATCAGTTGGATGTCGTCGTGATGGACGCCCAAGGCCTCGCCGCCGGCCTCGGCCGCGAGCAGTTCAACTGGCGGCCGGATGCGGGGCGCTGGTCTGCCGGCCAGTGCATGGAGCACCTGAACATCACCGCCCGGCGGGCTTTGCCCCTTTTCGAGGAGGCGATTCGAGAAGGGCGGGCTCAGGGCCGGACACACCCCGGACCGTACGTGTACGGCTTCCTCGAGCGCTTGTTCCTCCGCGTGTTGGAGCCGCCGGTGAAAAGGTTGAGGGTTGGTGCGCCCAAGGGGTTCCTCCCCGGAGACGATCTGGATCCGGAGATGGTGATGGGCGAGTTCGCTTCGTTGCACCAGCGGGCGCGCGAGCTGATGCGGGAAGCGAACGGCCTTGACCTCGCCCGCATCAAGGTTCCTTCCGCCTTCAGCCGCCGCATCCGCTACAGCCTGGGAATGGGGTTCTGGATCCTGACGGCCCACGACCGCCGCCACGTCTGGCAGGCGCGAATGGTGTTGCAGACTCGGACCCGCCCAACCGCATGAGGGGCGGCCCGTCGGCCCGCTCAACGTACGCCGTTTCGCCGGCCTGTCTCAGCTCCGCCGGGCGGCGGCGCGAAACGAAATCGCCACGTCGCGGATCGGCGCCCCGGCGACCTCAATGCGCCGCAGGTCCCGCGTCCCGATGCCGGCCTCCTCGGCCAGCTTCAGTGTGCTGTCGCATTCCTCGAAAGGAGTGCTGCCGCGCTCGGCCATCGGATCGAAACCCATGACCGCAGTGCTCACGGCGTCGGTGCAGACGGGGTTCGTGCCGGCGATCAGCACTCCGGGCTTCACCTGCGCGGCGCGCCCGCCGAAGC
>CAYRPT010000617.1:0-2791 GCA_964425895.1 uncultured Solibacteraceae bacterium
ACAACAAGTGGGTCGCGAGCGAAGGCGCGGACAAGTACCGCCGCGGCCTCTACATCCACTTCCAGCGGACCACGCCCTACCCGCAGCTCATGAACTTCGACGCTCCCGATTCGAACGTCTCCTGCACCCGCCGCGAGCGCTCGAACACGCCGCTTCAGGCGCTGAACCTGCTCAACGACCCGGTGTTCTTTGAAGCGGCCCAGGCGCTCGCCTGGCGCGTGCGCCAGCAAGCGCCGGACAGCTTCGAAGGCCGGCTCGGTCGCGCGTTTGCGTTGTGCCTGGCCCGGCCGCCTTCCCCGGCCGAGATCCGGACCCTGCGCGCCTATCTGGACCGCCAGGCCGCGATTCTCGAAGCGGAACGCGCCGCCGGCTCGATCGATCCCTGGGTCGGACTCAGCCGGGTCCTGCTCAATACCGACGAATTCATCACGAGGGAGTAAGCCGTATGAAGTGGGAAGAGTACCGCCGGATCCAGCGCCGCCGCGGCTTTCTCCGCGATTGCGCGGGTGGCATCGGCCTGATGGCGCTGGCCGACCTGATGGCCGCCGACGGACTCTCGTCGGCTCCCCGGGAAAACCCCCTGGCGCCCAAGCCCCCGCACTTCCCCGGCAAAGCCCGCAGCGTCATCTTCATGTTCATGGAGGGCGGGCCCAGCCAGATGGATCTGTTCGACCCCAAGCCCGCCTTACAGAAGTTCCACGGGCAGACGGCTCCCGAGTCGGTCGTCCAACAACTTCAGCTCGCCTTCATCAAGCCCACCGCCAAGATACTCGGCAGCCCGCGCGAATTCCAGCCGCGCGGGCAATGCGGCACCCAGTTCTCCGACTGGATTCCGCACATCGCCTCCAACGCCGACGATATCTGCCTGGTGCGCTCAATGTACACCGAGGCGTTCAACCATCACCCCGGGCAATTGCTGTTGATGACCGGCTCCACGCAGTTCGGGCGGCCCACCATGGGAGCCTGGGCGGTATACGGGCTGGGGAGCGAATCGCGGAACCTGCCGGGATTCGTGGTGCTTACGTCCGGCAAGGGGACCTCCGGCGGGGCGTCGAACTTCGCCTCGGGCTTCCTTCCCTCCACCTATCAGGGCACGCTGTTCCGGAACTCGGGCGACCCGATTCTGTACCTGTCCAACCCGCCCGGCGTCAGTGCGGAAACGCAGCGCGCCTCGCTCGACGCCCTGAAAGCGCTCAACGAGGAACGGCGCGCCGCCACCGGCGACGAGGAGATAGCCTCCCGCATCGCTTCGTACGAGCTGGCTTTCCGCATGCAAATGGCGGCGCCGGAGTTGGTGGACTTCGCGGGCGAGTCGCCGGAGACTCTCGAGATGTACGGCGTCAACAATCCCGCCACCAGACAATTCGGTTCCAACTGCCTGCTGGCCCGCCGGCTGGTGGAACGCGGCGTCCGCTTCATCCTGATGATGGACGCGAGCTGGGACGACCACACCGAGCTCAACCGGAAACTGAAAGAGCACTGCGACCGCACCGACCGCGGCGCCGGAGCGCTCCTCAAGGACCTCAAGCAGCGCGGGCTGCTCGATTCCACCCTCGTCGTCTGGGGCGGAGAGTTCGGCCGCACGCCGATGTCGGAGATCCGCGACACCAGCGATCCCGAGAACGCCGGGCGCGACCATCACCCCATGGCCTACAGCATGTGGCTGGCCGGCGGCGGGATCCGCGGCGGGCAAGTGATCGGCGCCACCGACGACCTCGGCTTCTTTATCACCCGCGACAAGGTGCACATCCACGACCTCCAGGCCACCATCCTGCACTGCCTGGGATTCGACCACACCAGGCTCACCTACCGCCACATGGGCCGCGATTTCCGGCTCACCGATGTTGCCGGCAACGTGGTCACGAAGATGCTCGCCTGAGTCCCGGCGGGCGCCTGACCCGCTGCCTTCGCCGCCCTCCGAATACGGCGAGCTCGAAGATCTTCAGGTAGCAGTCCACGTCAACGAACCCGATCTGCCGGAGCCACTGGCACTGGAATTCCACCGGGGCCAGGATGTTGGCGGCCTTGTCGGGACGGCGGTAGTACTCGTGCTCCACCTCCCTGCGGCTCTTGCCCGAATGAAGGCGGTGGAGAGAATCGACAAACAGCTCGTCATGGAGCCCGGCCACCCAGGCCGAGGCGGACGAGACATGCTCCACATTCACGAAAATGCCCCCGAACTGCAGCAGACGGTGGATTTCACCGTAAAGCTTCCGCTTGCGCGAATCCGTCTGATGGTGGATCGAGTAGCCCGACACGATGGCGTCATACGGGCCGTCGCCCGCCACCGGCCGCAACCAGGACGCCTCCCCGAAATCGGCATCGACGAAACGGACCCGGCCGGCGTGGCGTTTCAGATTCGCCGCCGCCGCTTCCCGCATTGAAGCGGAGAAATCGACGAGCACGCCCCGCGCTTCGGAGAAACGATCCAGAATGGCTGCGGACAGAATGCCGTTTCCGCACCCAAGATCCAGAAACCGGCCCACGGGGCCGCTGGCGGCAATCAGCCGCACCATGACCTCGATCTGTTCCTCCGCCAGCGGGATGGCGCCCCGAACGCCGTCCAGGAAGATCGCGGCGAGCTCCGGAGCTTTCCAGACACCGTCTGTACGTTCGGCCATGGTCGGGTCCTGGCGTGCCAGGGGCGGGCGCCACCGCCGGCCCCTTCCGTACCGTCTAGAGGTACCGCACGGTCACCGTGTCGGTGGCGCGGTTGCCGGTGTCATCCACCACCGTCAACTCAAACACGAAGAAGCTCGACGAGCCGATGAGCTGCACTTCGGTCGCCGCC
>CAYRPT010000618.1:0-2788 GCA_964425895.1 uncultured Solibacteraceae bacterium
GGAAGCCCCGACGACCCACCAGAACCTGATCGCTCGACTGGGAGCCATCGGGACCGCCTCCGGGTACTTCGGCCATCGCGGCTGGGCGCTTGGCTGGGGGGCTGGAGCGGCGGCGGGCGTCAAGCTTGCCTGGCCCGAGCGGCCCGTCGTGGCTCTTCTCGGAGACGGTGCGGCCCTCTATGGCATCCAGGCCCTCTGGACGGCCTCCCACCTGCGCCTCCCGGTCGTCTACGTCATCGCCAACAACGGTCAATACAAGATCCTTAAGGATGTGGGCGCCGTGATGGGATTGCCGCGATCCAAGGCGGGCCGGCATCTTGGGCTGGATATCAACGAGCCTCGGGTGGACTTTGTGAAACTCGCGGAAGGCTTCGGCGTGGACGCACACCACGTCCGTGATCCCGAAGAAGTCAGCCAGCGCGTGGAAGCAGGTTTGCGAGCCGGGGCGCCGCTGTTGCTGGACGTGAGCATCCGGCAGTGAGGCGGAAAAAGAACGAAGCCGGAAGCCGGGGGCCAGGAGGCGCGGCGCTGCACTCAGCCGGAAGTCGTATGCCCGGGCGGGAGCTGCGGGGTCGCGCAGATTGTCCCCGGATCCGCCGGAGCACGGCAGTCCGCACGGCGCTACGATTGAAGTAGCCGGCCCTTCTGGGAATCATGTATACCAACCGACTCGTCCACGAAAAGAGCCCTTACCTGCTCCAGCATGCGCACAACCCCGTGGATTGGCGCCCGTGGGGACAGGAGGCGTTTGAGAAAGCCCGGAGCGAGGACAAGCCCATCTTTCTGTCGGTCGGCTATTCCACCTGCCACTGGTGCCATGTTATGGAACGGGAGTCGTTTGAATCGGAGAGCACCGCCCGCCTCCTGAATGAGTATTTCGTGCCGGTCAAAGTGGACCGGGAGGAACGTCCCGACGTCGACCGCATCTACATGACGTTCGTACAGGCGTCCACCGGCGGAGGCGGCTGGCCCATGTCGGTGTGGCTCACTCCGGACCTCAAACCGTTCTTCGGCGGCACGTACTTCCCGCCCGTCAACGCCTATGGCCGGCTCGGCTTTCCCGCCATTCTGGAGCGCCTGGCGGAAGCCTGGAAGTCGGACCGGGCGCGGATCGTCGAGTCGGCCGCCTCGGTGATCCGGCAACTCGAAGAGCACGTGCGCGCACCCGCTCGAGGGGCGGCCGCGCTCGATGCGTCCGTTCTCGACGCGGGTTACCAGATGTTCCGCCGCGGTTTTGACCCTCGCCGGGGCGGGTTTGGCGGACCTCCGAAGTTCCCGCGACCGGTGACCCACAACTTCCTGCTGCGCTACTACGCGCGGTCCGGCAACGAAGAAGCTCTCGACATGGTGTTGAAGACCCTGCGGGAGATGGCGGCCGGCGGAATGAACGATCAGCTTGGGGGCGGCTTCCACCGCTATTCGGTAGATGAACGGTGGTTTGTTCCGCACTTCGAGAAGATGCTGTACGACCAGGCGCAATTGGCCGTCTCATACGTCGAGGCGTTCCAGATCACCCGCGACCCGTTCTTCGGCGGCGTGGCCCGCGACACGCTCGAATATGTCCTGAGGGACATGACGCATCCGGAGGGCGCGTTCTACTCCGCCGAGGATGCCGACAGCGTCATCGACCCGGATCACCCGGAGGTGAAGGGCGAAGGCGCATTCTATATCTGGTCCCACGAGGAGATCACCCGTCTCGTGGGCAGCCCGCGCGCCGAATGGTTCTGCTACCGCTACGGCGTGGTCCCGGCCGGCAACGTCGATCCGGCTCACGACCCCCACCACGAGTTCACCGGGAAGAACATCCTTTACCAGGCACGGAGTGTAGAGGAAACCGCGGCCCGGTACGGCCGTCCGGCCGCCGAGGTCGAGGCCGGTTTGGCCGAGGCCGGACGCACGTTCTTCGAGGCCCGCGGACGCCGGGTCCGGCCGCATCTCGACGACAAGGTACTCACCGCCTGGAATGGGCTCATGATCTCGGCCTTCTCGGCCGCCGCCCAAGCGCTCGGCGAAGAGCGGTACGCGGAGGCTGCGCGCCGGTCGGCGGACTTCGTGCTTGGCCGCATGTACCACCGCGACGGTCGCCTGCTGATGCGGCGGCACCGCGACGGCGAGACGGCGATCCCGGGTTTTCTGGACGACTACGCGCTGTTTGCGAACGCGCTGTTCGATGTCTACGAGGTGACCTTCGATTGCGGCTATCTGGAGACCGCGGTGGAGCTCGCCGAGGTGATCGTGGAGCGGTTTGAAGACCGGGAGCGCGGGGGCTTCTTCTCCGCGGCCGAGGGAGACGGCAGCCTCGTTTTGCGCATCAAGGATGACTACGATGGCGCCGAGCCGTCCGGGAACGCCGCGGCCATGACAATCCTGCTGCGGGCGGGGTTGCTCACCGGACGCGCGGATTTCCGCGACGCGGCCGGACGCGCTCTGGCCTCGTTCGCCGCCGGGCTGCGCTCCGCACCCGTCACCGTGCCGCAGATGCTGGTGGCGCTCGACATGTCCCTTTCCACGCCGCGACAGATCGTGCTCGCAACGGACGGCGACGGCCGGGAGATGCTCGAGTTCCGGCGCGAGATCGGCCGCCGGTTCCTTCCCTACCGCACGCTGCTGGCGGTCAATGCGGCGTCGCTCGAGCGGTTGGCGGCTCTGCAACCGGCGGTGCGCGGGATGGCCGCGGCCGACGGGAGAACGGCGGCCTATGTTTGCCGGAACTACGTGTGCCAGCTTCCCGTGTTCGACGTTGGCGCGTTTCGTGAATTGCTACAATGAGGCGTCCAAAGAACCGAAG
>CAYRPT010000619.1:0-2786 GCA_964425895.1 uncultured Solibacteraceae bacterium
GTCACTCACCTCCTTCCGGCCGGCCGAGCTCGGCGCGCAACTTCTCCAGCTTCTCGGTGTTGCTGACGGCGTCCAGCAACAACTCCTCGAGTTTCTCGTTGCCTTGCAGTCCGCCCCGCAAATCAGACAGCTTCGTGCGCAGTTCCAACATCTCGCGCAGCGGCTTTACCTGCTTGGCCACTTCTTCGGGCGAGAAGTCATCGAGTTTGCGGAAGTCGAGATCCACCTTCAGCTTGCCCGCGTCGGGATCGTCGCTGAGCTTGTTCTCGACGGAAAACGATAGATGTGGTCGCATCGCTTCGAGCGCGCTATCGAAGTTATCGGGGGTGATGTCGACAAACTTCCGGTCTTTCAACCGGGGCAGCGGCTCTCTGGGGCTGCCGGTGAAATCGCCCAGCACCCCCATGACGAACGGCAACTCCTTGACTTCGATGGCGTCGCCGACTTCAACATCGTAGGTGATGTGGACGCGCGGCGCGCGCACCTTCTCCAGCTTCTTGTGAATGCTTTGTCTCGCCATAGGCTACTCTCGCGCCCGTCGGGCCGTTCTCCCTCCTGGGATGGTCGTATTCCCCACCCGACCGTCGCGTCGATAGTATACCTGAAATATCGGTCAACCGACACAAAAGTATACGGTTGGGGTACGATTTCGGGACGATTGCCGCGCCCGCCCGCGGCCTCAGCGCCGGCCGATATACGGCCGGCCGCCCTCGGGCGGCTGACGGAGGCGCAGGGGTAGATCTTTGCTCGCGCACGACGGCAGAGGCTCCAGGGTGTAGTAATTCAGTCCGTACAGCCAGCTCCGGTGGATGTCTTCCACGCAAACTTGCTCGCTGAACCCCGCGATGTCGGCCCAAAGCGTGCGGGCGGACACCTCCCGATCGAGCACGGGATAGGCCGTCGTTTTAAGATACGCCACACCCGCCACGGTCGCCGAAGCGATGAGCGAGACCGCCAACGGTCGGCGTCCGCGACGGCTCAGCCACGCGGCGAGTATCGCCACGGCGAGGGCGCCGCCGAGGGCGAAGGCGGGGAGTGGCGGCCACTCCACGCTGCCGAGACCCCGGCGCAGCGACGCGGGAAGGATGGCCGCCGCCACCGGCACCACCGCCAACGTCGAGGACGAAACACCCAGCGCAACGCCCGCCCGGGGGGCGGAGTCCAGAGCGAGACCCGCCAGCGCCGCGAGCGGAGGGAAGATCGGAAGCAGGTAGCCGGGGAGCTTGTTGGCCGAGGCCGAAAAGAATACGAACCCAAACACCGCCACCGCCAGCAGGAAGTGCGCCCGCGAATCGTTGTACAGCCGGCGCCGGGCGGCCAGGAAAAGCACCGGAGACCATGGCAGAAGCCCGGCCAACAGCACCGGAAGATAGAACCAGAAGGGTTGCACGTGCTGGAGCTCCGGCGATCCGAACCGCCCGAAATGGTGCCGCCAAATGAACTCCTCGAGGAACGGCCGGCCGTTTTCCAGGGCGCAAAGCACGTACCACGGAGCGGCCGTCAGGACCGCAAATCCGTAGAGCAGCGCGACGTCAGCCGGCCGGCGCCGCCCGAACCAGAGCGTCGGAAGCGCCAACACCAGCGGGACCAGGCCCTTCGCCAGCACGGCCAGCCCCAGGCAGACACCCGCCGGAAGGATCACCGCGCGGTTCCCATTGAGTACCCACGGCAGGCACAGCAGCGCGGCCGCGCCGAATGTCGCGCTGAGCGGAAGATCCGTGACCCCGAGCTGGCTGAAGGTAAACCAGCCGGCCGAGGTCGCCAGCATCGCGGTCGAGTACCCGGCCACCCGCCCCCCATATTGCCGCTTGAGCCAGAAAAACATGAAAACCAGGAAAAGCGTGCTCATCAGAGCCACGGGAACTCGCGGAGCGTAGTCGTCGTCCAGCCGGGCTGCGAACCCTGCGGCTGTCATCCAGTACAATAGCGCCGGCTTTTCGAACCACGGCTTACCCCACAGGCGCGGAGTCACCCAGTCGCCGGTCAGCGCCATCTCACGGCCGATGGAAGCGTACCGGGGCTCGTCTGGTCCGAGCAGCCCGACGTCACCCATCCCAAAGAAGAAAAGGAAGTAGAGAATGACGCCTGCGCCGAGGGCGCCGAGAATCGGCCGGAGCACCTTTCAAGTATAGCGGCGGCGCCAAAAGCGTCGGCCGGGTTCTCCAAGGCAGCCGCAATTCCGGTGGAACGAAACCCGTACAGCCCTACCTTGGAGCCGCGCGGCGGCGCCTCGCCCCGGCTTGAGTTCGTTTCCCCGCCCGCACGGCGGTAGGATGTGAGACGGGCGAATAGAATGTTGGGGCCGCGGCCAGACCGGCGAGGTTTTGACGGATCCGGTGGCCCGATCCTCCTGCCGGAGGCCCCGGCGGAACTTACAAAGGGAAAGTTGCGCCGCCAGGGCGAAGGGGTCGGGACGGACGTTTACGCATCCGAGCACTGGGTCGTCAAGCGGGAGCGGACCGGCTTCGAGATCCTCGCCCTCGTCGTTCTCTGGCGCGGTCTGCGGAGGCTCGAACGAGTCTTGCCGTGGGGCCTCGGGCGGCGGCTGGCCGACCGGCCCGCCAAACAGATCCGGCTGCTTCGCCTGCTGGTCCAGGCCGCGCTCCTGGTCGTCCCGAAGAGCATCTGGTTCCGCGAGCACATCAAAGATTTTTGGTGGATGTATCGATCCCGGAGCCGGCGCGGCGACAGCCTCGCCCGCCGTCACCTGGACGGAACGGAACTGGTCCCCGAACGGGTGGCGTTTCCGCCGACCCATGTGGAGGTGGGCGGCTGGCCGGGCTGGT
>CAYRPT010000620.1:0-2785 GCA_964425895.1 uncultured Solibacteraceae bacterium
CTGCACGCGGCGCACCAGCAGGGGATCGTGCACCGGGACATCAAGCCGGCGAACGTGATCGTGACTCCGGAGGGCCAGGTGAAGGTGATGGATTTCGGCCTGGCGCGCCTGGGCGGGGAGACGCGGCTGACGCGGACGGGAGCGGTGATGGGGACGCCGGCCTACATGTCGCCGGAGCAGGCGCAGGGCCGGCCGCTGGATCACCGGACGGACATCTGGTCGCTGGGGGCGGTGCTGTACGAGATGGTGAGCGGGCGGGCGCCGTTTGCCGGGGAGACGGAGCAGGGAGTGGCGTACGCGATCGTGCACGAGCAGCCGGAGCCGCTGACGGCGCTCCGGGCGGGGCTGCCGGTGCAGTTGGACCGGATCGTGTCGAAGGCGCTGGCGAAGGAACCGGGGGAACGGTACCAGCACGCGGACGACCTGGTGGTGGACCTGCGGGGCTTGCGGCGCCGTCTGGAGAGCGGGGAGGTGCGGGCGGCGGCGCCGCGGCGGAGGGTATTGGGCCGCCGGCTGGCGTGGGCGGCGCTGGCAGTGGCGCTGGCGATGCTGGCCGGCTGGCTGTGGGTGAGGAACTCGCGCCTCCGCTGGGCGCGCGAGGAGGCGCTGCCGGAGATCCAGCGCCTGCTGGCGGAAGACCGGGGACTGGCCGCGTTCGACCTCGCGCAACAGGTGCGCGGGATCATCCCGAACGATCGTCAGTTCCAACAGATCTGGCCGGAAGTGGCGCACACCCCGCTGATCGAGACCGAGCCCCCCGGGGCGGAGATCTACCTCAGCGAGATGGGGATCGAAGAGAAGCCGTGGCGCCGCGTGGGAACTTCGCCGGTGAAGGACGTCCCCGTGCCGCACGGCTACTTTCGCTGGAAGGCGGTCAAGCCGGGCTATGCGGACGCCACCGGCGTAGGCTCTACGTCTTGGCCGGCAATCCGCTTCCTGCTCCCCCCACAGGGCGAGGTGCCGGCGGGAATGGTCCTTGTCCCCGGGGCCACGGCACTCGGCGGCGTCATTAGCGGCGTCGGCGTTCCCGCGCCGCAGGCCTCGTTCTTCATCGACCGGTTCGAGGTCACCAACCGGCAGTACAAGGAGTTCGTGGACCGGGGCGGATATGAAAAGCGCGAATACTGGAAGGCACCATTCGAGAAAGACGGGCGGTCCCTTGGCTGGGAAGAGGCCATGAGCGCGTTTCGTGACTCGACGGGGCGACCCGGTCCGTCCACCTGGGAGGGCGGGACGTTCCCGGCGGGAAGAGACGAGTACCCGGTCTCCGGGGTGAGCTGGTACGAGGCGGCGGCGTACGCGGAGTTCGCCGGGAAGAGCCTGCCGGCGATTTCCCACTGGTTTCGGGCGGCCGACATCAGAACGACTCCGTTCGTGATTCCGGCCAGCAACTTCGGCGGCAACGGGCCGGCGCGCGTGGGCAGCTACGGGGGAATCGGGCCGTTCGGGACTTTCGACATGGCGGGCAACGTCCAGGAGTGGAGCTGGAACGAGACGGACAACGGTTTCCGGTTCATCCTCGGCGGCGGGTGGAGCAGCCCCACCTACCAGTTCAACCAGCCGGACGCGAAGCCTCCCTTCGACCGGAGCCCGGTGAACGGCTTTCGTTGCGCGCTGTACAGGGAACCGCCACCGGAGGCTTTGCTGGCGCGCAGGCTCAGCGTGGTTCGCGACTACTCCAAGGAGAAGCCGGTGGGCGACGAGGCGTTCCGGGTCATCCGCGGCTCTTACGAGTACGACCGCAAGGACCTGAAGGCCACCGTTGACGAGGTGGACGACAGCTCCGCGTACTGGAGGAAAGAGCGGGTCAGCTTCGAGGCAGCTTATGGAGAGGAGCGCGTGCCGGCATTCGTGTTTCTTCCCAAGAACGCCAAACCGCCCTATCAGGCGTTGGTCTTGCATCCCGGCGCCGGGGCCATGACCGGGACGCTGGCCAGCCTGGATGGTTTCGATCGTGTGGATTTCATCGTTCGAAGCGGGCGGGCAGTGATCTATCCTATCTACATCGGTACTTTCAACCGCCGGCTGCCGCCCGCACGGAGTCCCCTCGAGGCGAAGGAGCGATACGTGAGGAGATTCCAGGACCTGAAGCAATCGGTGGAGTACCTTCTAACCCGCGGGGACATCGACGGCGCGAAGCTCGGCTATGCCGGTTTAAGCTGGGGCGCAGCCTGGGCCCCCGTGATGGTGTCTCTGGAGGACCGGTTCAAGACCGCCGTGCTGTACGAGGGCGGGCTTTTTTTTGGCAAACCGCTGCCGGAGGGCGACATTTTCAATTTCCTGCCACGCGTTCGAATCCCGGTTCTGATGCTCAACGGGCGGTACGACTACACCTTTCCCCTGGCGACCTCGCAGGAACCCTATTTTCGCTGGCTGGGCACTCCGGAGAACAGCAAGCGGCACGTCGTGTACGATTCCGCGCACGATGTCATGATCTACCGGGCGAAGGTCGTGAGCGAGGTCCTCTCGTGGCTGGATAGGTATCTTGGCCCGGTGGCGAGATAGGGCCGCCGCCGGGCACGCACGGCGTGGCCGCTTCCTGCAGGCGACGCGAGCATGCCCCTCTCAGGCGGAGCTCACAAGCCACCTCGCACGTAGCCCTGCCAGGCGGCTTCCTCAACCGAATTGCCCGTACGGGGTCTCAAGGCGGATCGTCCCAGTCTTCGGTTTCGCGGAAGTACCGGGACAGCTCGAAATCTGCTGTGCTTCGGCCTCACCGCCACCGAAGCCGACATCCGGATGATGAACCGGGAGTAGCGGCGGCGCCGCCGGCCGCGCTCCCGGG
>CAYRPT010000621.1:0-2772 GCA_964425895.1 uncultured Solibacteraceae bacterium
CGTCCATCCCGGAATGCGCGCGGAAGAGCAGCCGCGGCCCGCCGGATACCCTCGAGACAGAACATGTCCGTGAAGGCGTTCGCGCGGCCCGAGACGAACGGCTCAATCAACTGCGTCAGCGCGTCCAAACCGGTGGAGGCGGTGAGCGCCGGGGGGAGCGTGAGCGTCAGCTCCGGATCCACGAGGGCCATACGAGGCAGCAGGAACGGACTTCGCAGGCTGGCCTTAACCCGGTGCTCCGGTACGCCCAGCACGGCGTTCTTCGTGACCTCCGCCCCAGCGCCGGCCGTCGTGGGCACGGCGATGACCGGCGCCGAGGGCGAATGGAACGTCCGCCCCTCCCCCACCACCTCGATGTAGTACAGCGGATCGCCCCCGTTGCTCAGAAGGATCGCGATCGCCTTTCCGCTGTCAATGACGCTGCCGCCGCCGACGGCGACCACGAGGTCGCACCCCGCGGCCCGGGCGCTTTCCACTCCATCGCGAACCACCGGCACCGTCGGCTCGTGGCGCACGGGAAAGACGACATTCTCCACCCGCGCCTCCCGCAACGCCTCGGCTACCGGCGCGGCGCGCTCCGGCGTGCCTCCCGTAACCAGGAGCGCCCGGCTACCCCAAGCGCGGGCCGCCGGCCCGATTCGAGCCAGCGATCCGGCGCCGAAGACAATCTGGCCCGCGGTGGCGAATTGAAACGCCAGGCTCATGCTCACCAGCCCTCGTCAGCCGGCCAGACGTTCGAAAACCTCACCGATTGCCGCGGCTCGGCCATCATGGGTTCCACCGCATGGCGCCACTTCTGGTAGTGGGCGGTCTCTTTATGCCGGCCCGGATCGTCGGCCGTGCGATAGACCTCCACCAGCACAAACCGCGTGGGATCGCCGTCCTGCCGGATCACATCGAATCGGGCGATTCCCGGCTCTTTCACGCTCGCGGCGGCGTTTTCCGCCGTGGCCCTGCAAAAGGCGTCAACGAGCTCCGGCTTGACGCGGACATGGACGTGTACAATCAGCATCGATCTCCCCGCCGCTATTATGCCATCGGCGCCGGCGCCCGAACGGGGCCGCGCGGCCGGTTCGGATGATAGTGTTGAGGGAGCGATGGAAACCAAGCGGTGGACAAGACGTGTCTGGCTGGCTGCGGCGGGCGCCATGGCCTGCGGCCCGGAGACGCCGGGCTCACAGGATGCCACGCGCGGTCCCCGGCCCCGGCGCACCGTCCTCTTGCGCTCCGGTTGGCAGACCGAAAACATCGGCGACATCGCCCACACCCCGGGCGTGCTGCGGCTGCTCAGCCAGAACGTCTCCGGAGTCGATGTCATCTTGTGGTGCAATGCCCTCGACCGCGGCGTCGACAACATGCTCCGCCGGCACTTTCCGGCGGTCCGGATCGTGCAAGGCGACACCGGAGAGGATGGCCGGCCACTGGGCCCCGAGTTGGCCCAGGCCTTCGAACGGGCTGACTTCCTGCTCCACGGCTCCGGCCCCAGCGTCGTCGCCCGGCGGCACGTGGAGGCGTGGCGGGCGGTCACCGGCAAGCCGTACGGGATCTTCGGGGTCACGATCTCCGCCGGTGGGGAGGTGGCGAGCCCCGCAATGGACCCGGGGCTCCGGGACCTGCTCAACGGAGCGGCCTTCGTCTTCACCCGTGAAACGGCATCGCTCGACAACGTGCGCCGGGCAGGAGTCACCGCCCGCTCCGGATTCGCACCGGACGGAACCTTCAGCCTGAAGATCCTGAACGAGGAGGCGGCTGCGGCGGTGATGGCGAAGTTCGGGCTCGCGTCGAAGAAGTTCATCGCGGTGGTGCCAAGGCTGCGCTACACGCCGTACCACAAATTCAGGGCGAGCGTGCGGTGGAACGAGGAGCAGATCCGCGAGCGCGAGGCGGTCAACGCCCGCCACGCCGAGGGCGACCACGCCAAGCTCCGCGAAGCGATCATTCGCTGGGTGCGCGAAACCGGGAACAACGCGCTGCTTTGCGCCGAGATGACGTATGAGCTCGACCTCCTGGACCCGCTGCTCTACCGCCCGCTGCCGGAAGACGTGAGGCGGAAGGTATTCAAACAGCCCGCCTACTGGCTTACCGACACCGCCGCTTCCCTCTATCGCCGCGCGGCCGCCGTCATCAGCTTCGAGTGCCACTCCCCCATCATCGCCGCGGCCAACGATACGCCCTGTGTGTACGTGCGCCAGCCGGAGGACGGCATTAAGGGCCAGATGTGGCGCGATATCGGTTTGCCGCGGTGGGTGCTCGATATCGAAACGCTGAGCGCCGCCGCCGTTGCCGAGCGTCTGATGGAGATCCACGGTAACCGTCTCGCCGCGGAGGTGCAAGTGCACGAAGCGGTTGTTTACGCACGGAGCGTCCAAAGCAAGGCGATCGAAGCTCTCCGGGACGTGCTTTGGAGCCGGTCCACGGCCGCACAAATTGCCCCCCGGCGGCCGCGGATGGTGACGTAACCCGCCGGCTGTTTCGTCCCGGGGGAGTCAGGTGGACCTGCGGCGCGGCCGCAGGTAATCGCCCATGCGCTTATCCGAGATCAGCAGGTGGTCCCGCAGCCAGTCCTTAAGGAATACCAGCACCGATTCCGTCAGTTCCGCATCACCGGCCTGAAACCTTTGGTGGAATGCGGCAAGCCGTTCGGTGAGGCCGTGATGCTCGCGCCGGTGCGACTCGGCCGCGGGGTAGACGTACTTCTTCATCAGCCGCTCTTCGTGCCCGAAGTGTTCGGAGATGGCCTGCATCAGTGCTTCCCAGCGCTGGCCGAGTTCC
>CAYRPT010000622.1:0-2767 GCA_964425895.1 uncultured Solibacteraceae bacterium
GGTAGACTTGCACCGGGCCGTTCGGCAGAAACGGTCCCGCCTCCGCCACCAGGCGCGGGGCGGCGTTCGAATCGCCGGAATCGTGATAGCCGAGTTGCTGGACAGTGGTCTGATACAGCAAGAAGTCGGGGGCGGCGGTCGAAAACTCGAAGAGACGAAAGGCCACCGCGGCGCGATCGTCCACCATCAGAGGCTCGCTGAAGTGACGTGCGAGCGCCCTCCCGCCGCGAAAGAAGGACTCCTCGGATGCGTGGCGAACGACTACGCGCGGCCCGTGGGGCTTCAGGGCCAGAAGCAGCGCCCCCGGCTCGCCAGGGATCAGCGCCCCATGAAAGACGAGCCGGCCGGATGTCCATTGAAAACAGCGGGCGTGCTCGTGCAGCGCGGGCCTCCAGCCGGAACAAGAATCCCACCGCACGTCAGCCGCGCGGATGACCGTGTGCGGCGCGAGCCGCTCGGTCTGATAACCATTGACCACGACCGGAGGAGCGGCCGCCTCCGGCGCGGTGTTAACCGGCAGAAACGGAAAGCCCTGGGTCACCTGGTGAGCGACTGTGGGCACGCCCTGGCGTCCGGCGGCGACCCACAGCGGCTCTGCGGTGAGGGATTCCGACCGGAAGCCGGTGCGCCGTTCCCGGAAGGTATGCTCGCTCTTGGGCATTGCGGGGTTGCTGTTATAGAGGACCCCGTTGTCGTAAGAGCCCGTCCACAGCGCGGCATGGGAGTTGGCGGTGGTGGAAGGATGGGCCGGCCTTACCGCTGCCGTCACCCCGCGGCGGGCCATGTCGTGCAAGACAGCGACTTCGGCCGCGGCTGGATCGCTCCGGAAGATCTGGTGGCCCAGACCGTCGAAAGAAACGAGGATCACGCGCGACGCCGGCGAAGCTTCAGGGGGCGTCCACAGGAACCACCAGAGAAGGATCGCGCCGCGAAAACCCCACATGAACACGATTATCCCGGCCCGCCATTACAGGGGCATGAACGGTGTCCGGGCGCGGAGGCCGGCGGTGTGAAGCGCTCATCCCCGCGGGGAGATTTGCCGCGCAGCGGGCCGGGCGAGCATCATCAAAGAGTCAAGTGGCATTGCTCGAACTCGAAGACGTAAGCAAACAATACCGGGCGAACGGTGTCGTGGCGCCCGCGCTCCGGAATGTGTCCTTGCGGGTGGAGGCGGGTCAATTCGTGGCCGTTGTGGGCCGGAGTGGATGCGGGAAGTCGACGCTGCTCAACCTGGCCGGGGCGATGGATTTTCCCACCACCGGCCGGGTCCTGATCTCGGGGTCGGACACCTCGCGTTTGAACGATGGCGGACTCACCTGCATTCGCCGCAATACCGTGGGATTCATCTTCCAGTTCTTTCAGTTGCTGCCGACCCTCACGGCGCTGGAGAACGTGGAGCTCCCGTTGCTGCTCGCGCAACGGAGAGACTCGCGGGAAGCGGCGCTCGAGCGGCTTCGCTGGGTCGAGATGGACAAGTTCGCGGGGCGCCATCCTCACCAGCTTTCCGGCGGACAGATGCAGCGCGTCGCCATCGCCCGCGCATTGGTCCATTCGCCGCGCTTGCTGCTGGCGGATGAGCCGATCGGCAATCTCGACACGAAGACCGGCCGCGACGTGACCGCGCTCCTCCGCCGGACGGCATCGGATCTTGGCGCCGCGGTGGTCATGGCCACGCACAGCCGGGAGTCGGCCGAGACCTGCGACGTCGTGGTGCGGTTGCGCGACGGAGAGATAGAGGAGATCGAACGCCGTTGAGCGCCTCTGTCGTGCTGTTCCGGCGCCTGATTCTGCGGGCGCTCGCCGCCGAGCCGTTGCGGACGGCGCTCACCGTGTTCGCCGTGGCGCTCGGCGTTGGGGTGGTCGTCGCCATCGAACTCGCCGGCCAGGCGGCCGCGGGCAGCTTCCGGGCCTCCCTCGAAGCGCTCACCGGCGATGCCGATCTGGAGATCACCACTGCCGGCGGCGTGGATGAGCGAATCCTCGGCCAACTGGCGTCCCTGCCCTATCCGTTGACCTGGTCTCCCCGGGTCGAAGGGTTCGCGGCGATCGATGGCCGGGGCGCCGGGATTCCCCTGGTTGGTCTCGACCTGATCCAGCACGACCTGGCGAACGCCGGCGGCCGGCCCGAAGATTCCCTCCGCGCGCTGCGGGATCGGTCGTCGGTCTGGGCGAGCCGCGCGCTCGGATTTCAGCCGGGAGAGAGGGTGCGGCTGACCATCAATGATCACTCAGCGGAGTACGTCGTGCGCGGAATCGTGGAGGCGAGTGGCGGCTCCGGGGACCGGTGGCTCGTGATGGATATCGGCGCCGCCCAGCATGCCCTGGCGAAGGCCGGACGCCTCGATCGGATCGATGTCCGGCTTCCGGCCGGCGCTGCGCCGGAGCAGTGGCTCGATCTGGTGGCGCGGGAGTTGCCCGCCGGTCTTGAGGTTCGTCCGCAAGGCGCCCAGACGGAGGCCAATCGCAAGATGCTTGCCGCCTTCCGGTGGAACCTGCGAGTGCTGAGCTACATTTCGCTGATCGTCGGGGCGTTCCTGATCTACAACACAATCGCCATTTCGGTGGTGCGGAGGCGGGTTGAAATCGGGGTTCTGCGTGCGCTCGGGGCAAGCCGCGTCCAGATGTTGCTTGCCTTCCTGGCGGAAGCGGTCTTCCTGGGCGCGGCGGGCGCCGTGGCGGGTCTCGTCCTCGGGCGGATGCTGGCCGAAGGGGCGGTGGAACTCATTGCGGCTACGGTGGACTCGCTCTACATCAGCAGCGCTCCGGC
>CAYRPT010000623.1:0-2754 GCA_964425895.1 uncultured Solibacteraceae bacterium
CTCGGCGCCTCCGGCGCAAGGGCCGCACGTCATTGATAAAAGGGAACATTCACAAATGTTCCCCGGAGAGTACATTTCGTGAGAATTTGTTTCCTCGACGCCTTTTCCGGGATCGCCGGCGACATGACGGTGGGTGCGCTGGCCGACGCGGGCGCCGAACCCTCGGCGCTGGTGGCGGCGCTGGAGAGCTTGGGCACGGGGGCGGCGTTCCGTTTCGAGAAGGTCAAGCGCCGGGGCATCGCGGCGACGCGGTTTCTGGTGGAGGGGGGCGAGCAGAAGGCGCACCGGCACCTGCCTCAGATTCTGGCGATACTCAGCCGGTCGCGGCTCTCCGAAGCGGCCAAACGAAACGCCGTGGCGGTGTTCGAGAAGCTTGCGGGCGCGGAGGCGGCCGTCCACGGCGTCCCCGTGGAGAAAGTGCATTTCCATGAGGTGGGCGCGGTGGATTCGATCGCTGACATCGCCGGCGCGTGCCTGGGTCTGGACCTGCTCGGCGTCCAGAAGGTCTACTGCTCGCCGGTCAACACGGGGAGCGGCACGGTGGCGACCGAGCATGGCGTACTGCCGGTGCCGGCGCCGGCGACGGCGGCGCTGCTGAAGGGAAGGCCGATTTACGCGGCCGGACCCGCCGGGGAACTGACCACGCCGACCGGAGCCGCGCTGGCCTCGGCTCTGGCGGACAACTTCGGTCCGCCGCCCCCGATGCGCCTGGACGCCACCGGCTACGGGGCGGGCAGCTACGACTTCCCGGAGCAGGCCAACGTGCTGCGCGTGCTGATTGGGGAGGCCTCCGGCGCCGCCGAGGCGGTGGAGGTGGCGATTATCGAGGCGAATCTTGACGATTGCAGTCCCCAGGTGCTGGGTTTTGCGCTCGAGCGCCTCATGGCAGCCGGGGCGCTGGACGTGTCGTTTACGCCGGCGTTTATGAAGAAGAACCGCCCGGGAACGCTGATCCGGGTGATCGCGAGGCTGGAGGACCGGGAGCCGCTCGCCGGACTGCTGATGGCTGAGACCTCGACTCTGGGGCTGCGCCTGTGGAAGGCCGAGCGCCGGGTGCAGGCGCGGCGGACGATCGAGGTGGAGACTCCGTACGGAAGGGTCCGAATGAAGGTCTCCGACTCCGGCGGGTTCGCGCCCGAATACGAGGACTGCCGCCGGCTGGCGGAATCGTCGGGGACGCCTCTCAAGACGATCCTGGCAGAGGCGAACCGCGCCTATCTCGAGAGCTCATCTTCATGAAGTACTACCTGACGACGCCCATCTATTACGTGAACGCCGCGCCGCACATCGGCCACGCATACACGACGTTCGCCGCGGACCTGATCCGGCGGTTCAAGCGCATGCAGGGCTACGAGGCCGTCCTGACTTCGGGAACCGACGAGCACGGGCAGAAGATCGAGAGAGCAGCCCGGGAGCAGGGTAAATCGCCAAGGGAGTTCACCGGCCTGATCGCGGAGGAGTTCGAGCGGACCTGGGATCGGCTGGGGATTACGCCCGACCGGTTCCGGCGGACGACCAACCCCAAGCATCATCGCATGGTGCAGGAGCTCTTCTCGCGCTGCCAGGCGAACGGGTATCTGTACAAGGGCTCCTACACTGGCGCCTACTGCGTCCCAGATGAACTTTACGCTTCGGACGCGAATCCAGGTGATGCTTGCCCTCTCTGCGGCCGCCCGCTGACGGAGGTCACCGAGGAGAACTACTTCTTCCGGCTATCGGCGTTCCAGAAGCGGCTGCTGGAGCTTTACGAGACGCAGCCGGACTTTATCCAGCCCGAGGCCCGCCGCAACGAGGTGATGGCGTTTGTCAAGCAGGGGTTGAACGATCTCTCCGTTACACGGACATCGATCACCTGGGGCATCCCGGTGCCGGGCGAGGACCGGCACGTGTTCTATGTGTGGTTCGATGCGTTGATGACGTACATGAGCGCCGTCGAAGGGGAACAGGCCGGCGGCGAGCCGCTGTGGCCGGCGGACCTGCACCTGATCGGTAAGGAGATCGTTCGTTTTCACGCCGTTTACTGGCCCGCATTCCTGATGGCGGCGGATTGGCCGCTCCCGAAGCGGGTGTTCGCCCACGGGTGGCTGCTGTTCCAGGAAGACAAGATGTCGAAGTCAAAAGGGAACATCGTCCGGGCGACACCGATTCAGGAGGTGATGGGCGCCGACGCGCTGCGGTACTTCCTGATGCGGGAGATCGTGTTCGGCCAGGACGGCAACTTCAGCTACGACGCCCTGGTGGGGCGGTACAACTCCGACCTGGCCAACGGCCTGGGCAACCTGGCCAGCCGGACCCTGAGCATGATCCACCAGTACCGGGGCGGGGTGACGCCGGATGGCGCCGGCGGAGACGCGGCGATCCGGGAGCTCGCCGAACGGACCATCCAGGCTGTCATCAGCTATTACGAGAACTTCGAATTCTCGCGCGGCCTGGAGGCCCTGTGGGCCCTGCTCGGGTCAATGGACAAGCTGATCGTCGAGGCCGCGCCGTGGAACCTGGTGAAAAGCGCGGAGACGCGGGATCAGCAGCGGCTGGACTCGACCCTGTACACGGCCGCGGAGGTGCTGCGAATTGCCGCGGCGCTCACGGCGCCGGTGATCCCGGAGTCGGCCGCGCGGATCTGGGAGCGGCTCGGAATGGGTTCCTCCATCGATTTGGTTCGCCTGGACCAGTTGGCTTGGGGGCAACTACCCGCGGGACAGGCGGTGAAGAAGGCGGTCCCGGTTTTTCCCCGACTGAATCCGGACGAGGCCA
>CAYRPT010000624.1:0-2742 GCA_964425895.1 uncultured Solibacteraceae bacterium
GACATTGCGGTAACCGGTGTCGGGATTGCCGGCGGGCCAGCGGTCGGGTTCGTAGTTGCGGACATAGAGCCACTCGCGAGTGCGGATGGCGCGTACGGGGTAGCCCCAATCGTAGGGGCGTCCGAGGTCGTGCCGTTCTTTGGCGACGAGCATCACGCTGCGCTCCGGGTCGACGATGCCGGAGCGGCCCGACTTCAGCGCGGCGGCGAAGCTCCGCCCGGTCATCGTGCCCGCGGGCTCAACGCCGGCGACCTCGAGGAGGGTGAGAGCGAAGTCGCGGGTGTTGACGAAGTCCTCGATCACCCGCCCGCCGGGAACGCCGTTCTTCCACCGGATCGCCAGCGGTATATGAAAGCCGTGTTCGTAGATCTGCCCTTTGCCCCGCGGAAACGGCATGCCGTGGTCGGAGGTCACGAGCACGAAGGTATTGTCCAGTTCGCCGGCTTGTTCGAGCTTCCGAATCGCCTCGCCGAGATGCCGGTCGACCCATTCCACCTCGACGGCGTAGTCCAGCATGTCGCTGCGGATCACCGGGTGGTCCGGGAAGTATTTGGGGATCTCGACCGCCTGGGGATCCTTGCCTTCGCGGACGCCGGCCCCGTCTTCGTATTCGCGGTGAGGCTCATGGGTGCCGAGCCAGAACGCGAATGGGACGCCGGCCGGACGCCGGGCGAGAAACTCCTCGAAGTTGCCGGCGTAGTCACGGTTCGAGATCCCCCGGTGGGGCGGCTTCAATGTCCGGCTCTGGAACTCCGGACCGGCGGGATTACGCTCGCGGCCGCCGGCGCGATAGTCGCCCGGTCCCCAGCCCTTGCCTGTGTAGCCGATGAAATAGCCGGCCTTTTCGAGGAGGTCCGGGTACACGGGAAACTCCGCGGGAAAGATGCTGAAGTGATTGATGGCTTCCTTGAGCTGCCAGGTATTCCGGCCGGTGAGCATGGTGGCGCGGCTGGGGCTGCACTTCGGATTGGAGGTGTAGGTATTGGTGAACAGCACGCCCTCACGGGCGACACGGTCGAACGCGGGCGTGCTCAGCCAGCGCGCGCCGTAAGCGCCGGCGTGGCCGAATCCCCAGTCGTCCGCGATCACGAACAGGATGTTCGGGCGGTCGGCTGCCCGGGCGGCGGCGAGCCAAACGAACAAGCACATCAGTGCGATTCGCACGAGCATACCTCCGGTGGACCTTCATCGTATCGCAGCCCGGCGCGCCACGCCGTTACGCCGCCACAGCGCTTCCGGGTGGGCCGGTTTCCACGCGATACCATAGTTGGCGCGACGAAGATGGCGGCGCTGGTCTTCGCGGCGGTTCTTGCGCTCTCCGGCCGCACGCGGCTGGTGATCGAGGAGGCGCTCACCCCATCCAGCAACACGGATGGCCGCTCGCAGAACCCGGGACGGTTCACCGCGGCGGGATGCAAGATCATGCCCGGCGCAGCCGGCGCAAACGTGAAGCCATGACAAACCGTATTCAACAGCGGCTCCGCCCGCTCATGAGGCTGAAGGTCGCTTATGCGGCCGCCTGGCTGGGGCTGGCTGCGGCGGCAGCGTCCCCAGCGGCCGACGTCGGAATCTGGGACCGTTTCGAACTCGTGGTTCGCAATGAAAAGTGGTATCGCGATCCCTACGCCGACGTCGAGCTGCGCGTGACCTACACGGCGCCGGGCGGACGAAAAGTCCACTTCTGGGGTTTCTACGATGGTGAAGAAGCCTGGCGCATTCGGTTCATGCCGGATGAGTACGGCGAGTGGAGGTACGCCGCGGAGTTCTCCGATGGGACCCCTGCGGCCGCCGGATCATTCCGCTCCGTCTCCTCGGACCTCCCGGGGATGATCTCAGCCCACGAGCCGAATCCTTTCTGGTTTGGCTACCGCCGAGGTGGGCCGGAGCTCTTGCGCAGTTTTCATGTAGGCGACCGGTTCTTTGCCGCCAACTGGCCCGACGAGAAACGCCGGGCCTTCCTCGACTGGCTCACCGGGAACCGCTACAACATGCTCTCGGTGGCCAGCCACTACCTCAACCGCAACGCCGAAGGGCGGGGCCGCGGGTGGCAGACGCCGAAGCTGTGGCCCCTCGACGCGGGCGAATACCGGCGCATGGAGGCTATCCTCGACGACCTCGCCCGCCGCCGGATTCTCGTGTTTCCGTTCGCCGGCTTCTTCGGTCAGGACTCAGACTACCCCCGCGACCCGGTCGGCCAGCTTCGCTACGTGAAATACACTCTGGCCCGGCTCGGGCCGTACTGGAACCTGCTGTTCAACGTGGCCGGCCCGGAACCGAACCTGCGCAACCGGACGTGGATGAAATCCCCGGACGTCGTTCGTCTGGGGAGGCTCATCCAGCGGCTCGACGTGTTCGGCCACCTGCTCTCGGTGCATAACCGGACAGGCGACGATCCGTATGTAGCCTCCCGATGGACGTCCTACGGAATCCTGCAAGGTCCGAAGACGGTTGACCGGCGCCGCCTGAGTGCCGGCCTGCTCCGCAACCACCACCGCGCCAAGCCGCTCTATGCGCAGGAAACTCTGTGGGCCGGCAACAAGTTCCATCGGGAGCCTTACAGCGCCACCGACCTCCGCAAGAACGCTTACGTCATCATCTTCTCCGGAGCGGCCGTCAATTTCGGCGACATGGACGGCGACTCCTCCTCCGGCTTCAGCGGCACCATGGAGCTCGGTGACCGGGTGCAAGAGCGGCACGACACCCTGCGGCACATATGGGATTTTTTCGAAACGATCCCCTACT
>CAYRPT010000625.1:0-2725 GCA_964425895.1 uncultured Solibacteraceae bacterium
GTCGTCCATGAGTTGAACGAAGTCGTCGAACAGGTAGCGCGAGTCGTGCGGCCCGGGGGCGGCTTCCGGATGGTATTGGACGCAGAACATCGGATAGCGCCGGTGGCGGAAACCCTCGAGCGTCTGGTCGTTCAGGTTGATGTGCGTGAGCTCGATCTCGGCGGCCGGCAAAGAGTCGGGATCGACCGCGAAGCCGTGGTTCTGCGACGTGATCTCCACGATGTTCCGCTGGAAGTGCAGCACCGGATGGTTCGCGCCGCGGTGGCCGAACTTGAGCTTGAACGTCTTGCCGCCCACGGCGAGCGCCAGCACCTGGTGTCCCAGGCAGATTCCGAAAACCGGCGTCTTTCCGATCAGCTTCCGGACCTCGGCAGCCTGGGCGGCAAGCGGCTCGGGGTCTCCCGGTCCGTTCGAGAGACACACGCCGTCCGGCTTCAGCGCCAGCACATCGGAGGCTGCGGCGCCCGCCGGCACCACGGTCACGCGGCAGCCGGCGTGAACGAGACGCCGTAGAATATTGCGCTTGATGCCGAAGTCGTAGGCCACAACATGGCGGCGCGCTTCGGCCGGCGCCGGCACAAGCTCCGACGGCGAACACGGCTCGACCGGCTCCGACCACGCGTACGGCTCCCGCGTGGTGACGCGCGTCGCCAGGTCGAGTCCGGCCATCGACGGAACCCGGCGCGCCTTTTCGACCAGCGAACGGGGATCGAGGTCTTGAGTTGAGAGGACACCGCGGAGGACACCCTGTGTGCGCAGTTTCCGCACCAGAGCGCGCGTGTCGATTTCGGACGCGATCGGCACGCCGCTCTTCGCCAGAAACTCGCCGGCCGGTTCGCGGCTGCGCCAGTTGCTCGTCACCGGTGACAGCTCGCGCACCACCAGGCCTTCGATGTACGGCCTCGCGGCCTCCGGGTCGGCGGAGTTCGCGCCGTAGTTGCCGATCTGCGGGTTGGTGAGAACAACGATCTGTCCCGCGTAGGAGGGATCGGTAAAGATTTCCTGGTAGCCGGTGATCGCGGTATTGAAAACAACTTCGCCGGACGATTCTCCGGGCGCGCCAAAGCCTCGGCCCTCGAAGATCGTGCCGTCCTCCAGGGCGAGCACTGCTTTTCTCAATCCACGCTCCTCTTTCCGGGAGAGTCCGCCGCACTCGGACCGTCACCCGCAGGATCTTGCCGCAGGCCGGGCGAGGTCACGGCGCACGGAGAGTGGTGGTCCGGGGCAGGCGTAACCTTCATTGAAGCACGGGCGGCGCGGAGTCTTCAACCGGGCGCTAACCGCCCATAACCGCCAACCGCCGGCTTCTTTCATCCCTGCCGCGCCCGTCAGGGAGCGTGGGGGAGAACCGTAACCGTCCCGTCCGTCGCGCTTGCCGCCCAGCCCGCTGAAGCGGCCCGCCAGTGCGAGATGGCCGCCCCTACCTCGGGAAATCCGAATGGGCCTTCACTTCCCGGATCTGAAGAACGTGCCGCTCCGTATGTCCGGAAAGGAACAGCAGCCACTGGAACGCGTCCAGGCTTTTGCCGATCGGGTGGTCCATCCGGTGACTCCGCAGCTTGGCGGCGCTATCCCGGACGAGGGCGACGGTCTTCGCGCGGCGCGCCGCAAAGTCGCGTACGAGATCGGCGGGCCCCGCGGCCGCCGCAACGGGTTGAAGCGGCTCGGGCGCCTTTGCCTGAAAGCTGCGATCCACCACCATGGCCAACACCTCGTCATCAGAACCCCGGGGCTTCCCTCCCGTCTCCTCGGGGGCGGCGGGCGCTCCCAGCACCTTGTCCGCAATGAGCTCCCGCAGGAAGTCCTCGGAGAGCGCGATGTGTTGGGCGCACTCGGCTACGGACCAGCGGTCCGGCGCCGGCTTGAATCTCCATTGCGCCTCGCTCAGGCCGTCAACTTCGTTTTGGAAGATAGAAGCGGTCTTCTCAAAGTGCCCGAGCAGGTACTCGAGGTTGTGTTCGCCGGCGATCGCCGCGCCCGCGAACAAAAGACAAGTCAACGTCGTAAGAGTTGTCTTTCGCATCCCCTTGCCTCCTTCACGCAAAAACAGACGCCGCCCGCGCCGTCAGCTTCGTCAGGCAGCTCGTCCAACCTTCATTGTGGCGGTCGCGCAGATCGGCCGCCGGGAATAATTCGTGGATCAGCGTCACCTCGGTGCCATCGACGGTTTCCCGAAATTCCACCGTGACGCGCGTCTCCACCTTCGGCACTGGGTCGCGCTCCCACTGCCAGGTGAACGTCAGCCTCTCCGGCGCAATCACTTCAAGGTACTCTCCGGCCACGTAGAACACCTCGCCATCCGGTACGCGCCGCATCGCTATGCGATAGCGCCCGCCCACGCGCAGATCGATTTCGGCCCCGGGGTTTTCGTATCCCTCAGGACTGAACCACTGTTTGATCCGTTCCGGATCGGTCCAGGCTCGGAACACCGCTTCGCGCGGCGCCTTGAATGTCCGCTTGATTTCGAGCGACGTCCCCGTATCCGGTTTCGCGGTGATCATCATCTTCCCCTCTCCTTCTTCAACCCAGCGTCTTCGCCCAGAAAGGCGGCCAGCTTGTGCAGGCTTTCCTCCCAGAACCGGCGATACACGTTCAGCCATTCCGCGGCGTCGCGAAGCGGGGCGGCGTCCAACCGCAGACAATGCCGCCGCCCCTCCACCTCCCGTCCGATCAGCCCCGCGCCTTCGAGCACGGCCAGCTGCGACGCCAGCCAGGGCCGGTGCGT
>CAYRPT010000626.1:0-2704 GCA_964425895.1 uncultured Solibacteraceae bacterium
GAAGGTGCTCGTGCTGGAGCGCCGTGAACTGCTCGGCGGCTGCTCGGTGACCGATGAGGTCTGGCCTGGATTCCGGGTCTCGACGGCCGCGTATCTGACCAGTCTGCTCCATCCGCAGATCGTGGAGGAACTGGAACTGGAGCGGCACGGCTATCGGGTGGACGCCAAGGATCCGTCGTTCTTCTCCCCGTTTCCGGACGGCCGCTGCCTCTTCTTCTGGCGGGATGAGCGCAAGACGCTCGAGCAGATCGCCCAGTTCTCGCGCCGCGACGCGGAGCGCTTCCCCGCCTATGAGGAGCATCTCGAACGCGTGGCCCGGGTGGTGGAACCGCTCCTGCTTACGACGCCGCCGGAGTTTCCCCCGGCGCGGATCAGCGACCTGCCGGACTACGTCCGGCTGCTCGGCCGGTTCCTCAAGTTCCCGCGGCGCGACGTGGCGGCGCTGGCCCGCATCTTCGCGCAACCGGCGGCCGATCTGCTCGATGAATGGTTCGAGTCCGACGAACTGAAGGCGACGCTGGCCACCGACGCGGTGATCGGCGCGAACCTTGGGCCGAGAGCGCCTGGCTCCGCCTATATCCTGCTGCATCACGTCATGGGCGGCGTGGGCGGGCAGCGTGGTCTGTGGGGCTTTGTGCGAGGCGGCATGGGCGCGGTGCCGGAAGCGATCGCCGCTTCGGCGCGGGCGCACGGGGCGGAGATCCGGACCGGAGCGGAGGTCCGCCGCATCCAGGTGGCCGACGGCACGGCGCTCGGCGTGGTCCTGGAAAGCGGCGAGGAGATTCCGACCCGCGTGGTGGCCAGCAACCTCGATCCCCGGCGGACCTTTCTGTCGCTGGTCGAAGAGCGGTGTCTGCCGCCGGAGTTCGTCGCGGCCATCCGCGGCTTTCGCTGTGAAGGCACGTCGGCGAAGATCAACCTGGCCCTCTCCGCGCTGCCGCGGTTCCGCGCCCTGGATCAGACGCCGGGCCCGCAGCATCGCGCCACGATGCACATCTGTCCTTCGATGGAGTACATCGAGCGGGCGGCCGACGATGCGAAATACGGCCGGCCGTCGGAGAGGCCCTTGCTCGAACTCACCATCCCCACGATGTACGATCCCTCGCTCGCCCCCGAGGGGAAGCACATCATGGGCATCTTCGTCCAATACGCGCCGTACACGCTGCGCGGCGCCTCCTGGGACGAGCTGCGGGAGCCGTTCACCGATCGCGTGTTCGACCTCCTCGAGGAGTCGATTCCGGGGTTCCGGTCGATTGTCGAGGCGCGGCAGGTGCTCACGCCGCTGGACCTGGAACGCCGCTTCGGGATCACCGGCGGCAACATCTTTCACGGGGCGATGAGTCTGGAGCAGATGTTCTTCTTCCGGCCGGTGGCGGGGTGGGCGCGATACCGGACTCCGGTCCGCGGCCTCTACCTGTGTGGGTCGGGCGCGCATCCGGGCGGCGGAGTCATCGGAGCGCCGGGCCATAACGCGGCGCGCGAGATGCTGCGCGACTACTGATCGCCCGGACCGGAGACGGCGGTCAGGCCGGCCGCCGGTAGAGCCGGGCGACATCGTCGGCAATCCGGGGTGGAACGAGATGACGCCAGGGAAGGCCGCCGCGAAGGGCTTCGCGGACCCTGGTGGCGGAGACGCCGCCGTAGTCGCCGTCGAGCGCCAGACGCCGGACCCGGTTCCGGTGCTCGGGCGGCGGCTCATAGACGCCGCCCCGGTCGGCCACCAACAGGCCGTACTCCTCCAGTTGCCTGGCGAACGCGGCCGGCTCGCCGTAATCCCAGCCGGCGATGCGGTCGGCGGCGTCCCGGCCGCAAAGGAACCACAGTTCCACGCCGGGCGGGTAGAACCGGCGGCACTCGCGGGCGATTTCGAGGAACAGACCGCCTTCGGAAATCGCCAAGGAGAATCGCGGGTTGTCCTCGGTCACGCGAAGAACCAGCCGCCGCCGGTCGTCGAGGCCGACCTCGTCGTAGTCCTTGTGAGGAAAGCGCCGGGGCAGGATGAAAAGCACTTCGTCGACGGCCGCCAGAGCCGCGCCGGCCAACGCGATGTGGGCAACCGTCGGTGGATTGAAGGCCGCGGAAAAAACCGCCAGGCGCGACGGACGAACCGGCGCCCGCCGAACGAACTCCATAGCATCATCGTAGCCCTCAAGCTTCTGGAACCGCCGGGCGGTCCGGCGAATCTCTCATGGCAGGCGAACCTTCGGATGGCCGTCCGGCAACGCCCTATTGTGGCTCGCGAAATAGAGTGACACATCCCGGCGGCCGCATGGGGTCGTGGAGCAGCTCACCAGAACTCGCAGGCGGGCCGTCGTGCCGTCAGCCCGCCTGGCGGCGCGCTCCAGCAGCGAAGCCTCAGCGCAGTAACCAGCAGACGTTGTGTCACGCGGAAGTGCGAGCCTCGGTAAGTTACAGTATTAAGTGCACCATGTTCACCTGGATCTGCCCGCAGTGTGGCAAAGAGGTTCCTCCCCACGAGAATGAGTGCCCGTTCTGCCACGGGACTGGAAAGATCGCCGAGCCGCCGGCAGTTCAGGCGCCTCCGCCGCCCGGCGCGCCTCCGTACGGCGCTCCGGGCGCCCCGGCGCAGGCCCAGGCCGCGCCTCCAGCGCCGCCGTATCCACCGGCGCCGCCCTACGGCGCCCCGCCGGCCGCTCAGCCGGCGGCGACCTATTACCAGATCGGCGGAACGCGCCGCGGTATT
>CAYRPT010000627.1:0-2693 GCA_964425895.1 uncultured Solibacteraceae bacterium
GAAGGACCTCTCCGACGGCAAGCAGCGCGGCCATAGCCACGGCCGGCCAGAAGACCGGTTCCACGCCGGAGCCCGTCCGCACCGTGGCGGCGAGACGGTCTACGAGCGGCTTCGTCAGGGCCACGACGGCGGCGGGCAGCAGCCCCTGCACGACGAGCACGGCGGCCCACAGAGCGGTGTAGCCGCCGGCGGCCTGTCGCACGAGCCCAATGGTGCGGGGCAGGTGGCGGAACTCGCGGGTGGCCCGGTGAAGGCGCCGCAACACCCAGGAGAAAGAGCCACGCATAGGTAGCCTTACGGGGCCGTCGCTACCCCGGCCAAGCCTCGGCCGACGAGCTGATCGGCGAAGGCGAGGAGGTCAACCTCGAGGCGTTCCGCGTCGACGTCGTACTCCGACAGCAGGATATCGAGCCCGCTGCGGAGAGAGGGAACTGTCGTCAGAACCTCCCACATGCGGGCTCCGACCGGGTCAAAGCCGAGATACTCTTCGGAATTGAGATTGAGGACGACGGCTTCGTCGCCAACCTTCTGGACCAGCACCTCGGGAACCGGGCGGATCTGATCGTCGAGCTTAAGCTTGCGGGTCATATCAGGGAATGAGGGAACCGTTGAAAATAGGGATGAAGCGGCGCGCCTCGTCCCCGGACGGGAGCCGGGCGCCATTGAGATCCACCCAGGCATGGGCTTCGAAGTGAGCGCCGGCCTTGAGGCTGACTCCGATCTGAAGGTTGGCGGCGAGACCACCGGAGCGCAGCAGCGCCTCGAGCGTCATCGCACGCACCAGGCAGGTGGACCCCGGAACACAGCGGCAGGCCCGTTCGACGGCCTGCACAGCCGCTGCCGGCGTCGATGGTCCGGGCCACATCGCAGCGATCCACGCCAGGAGGCGGCGGCTCGATTGGAACGGGAGCACCCAGAGACACACCCGGGCCGCCAGTGCTAGAAGCAACGCGCGGTAAGTCAAACCGAGACCGGCCAAACTGAGGCTCGCGAATCTGAGGAGGCGTCTCATGCGGCCCCTGGGACAGTTGCCCGAGCAGAAAGAATCGACTCCGCAAGTTCATCGAGGCCGCCGGCGGGGGGCGCCAGGGACCAGACGGGAACGGAGGCGGCCAGCGGGGCCAGAAAGCGCAGCTCGTGAGCGCGCCGGCCCGGACCCGGCAGGTAGTTGAGATACGTGTTGGCGGCGAGAGCCACCAGGGCCTTCGCCGGAGCCAGCCGAGTGATCGCGAAGTCGGCTTCCTGCTCGCGGCGCGGTTCCAGCACGAATATGCCGCGGAGCGGAGCGGCTTGAGGGGAAAACTCTGTTGCGTCGAGGGCCAGATATCTCTTCTCCCAAGGGGGCGCGATGGGAGGGAGCGCGTCCGGCGAGCCGAAGACGACCTGCACGGAATCGGGCCAGAGATTGATGCGCGGGTAGCCCGGCTGAACCCAGTACTGGCCACCCCGCTGCTCCAGTGCCGCCGTGTCCTCACAGATGAGATGGCATCCGCGACGCCAAAGAGCCGCAGCCGCTGTCGATTTTCCAGCGCCGCAGGGGCCGAGCAGCGCCACGGCGCCGGACTGAGTTTCGACGGCGCTCGCGTGCAGACAAACCACGCCACGCAGGCGCAGGACGAATCCGAGGATGGGTCCGGCGAGGTAGGCGCATAGGTCCTCGAAGCGGATGTCACCTGCGCCCCAGGCTTCCACACGATTTCCCCCCTCGCCAAGCCGGAACTGCGCGCCGTCGCGGTATTGGAATTCATAGCCACCGGCATCCAGCTTCGAGAGGCGGAGATGCGGCGGTCCGCCATCGGGCATTTCGTCGTGGTACCATGGCGCCCCGGCCGGGACTGGCGCGGCCGCCCGCTCGGAGAATGTCACCGTGACATCGGCCGGTTCCGGAGACTCCGCGGGGCGGAAGGCCGGGATGCGGCGGTTCGAAGCCACGCGGAGGCCATAGACCCGGTGGTGATACAGCGGCCCGCGGAAACTGGCATCGCCGCGCATCGCCTCAACTCCGGCGGAGCCTCGCCCGCAGGAAGGGAAACGCGGTTCCGTTATCGGACGCCCGGCCGAATCGCCGGGCCAGCGTCGCCTCACGAAGACTCCCGTATCCAATGATCCGCGGAGGTGAGTATTGTTTCTTCGCGTGTGTCTTCTTCATCTCCTTGCTGCGCCGCGGTCGACGTTCAGCTTGCCCCGCTGAGTTTTTGCGCCCGCCGCCTCACTTACTCTTACCGTCCTTGTGGTATGGCGGCGAACCTCCGTTGTCGAACGACTTTCCTCCCTTCTTCGCCAGCGTCAGATCGCGGACGGATCCGTATTCAGCGAGCCGCGGCGGCGAATAGGGCTTCTTCTCGTGTTTCGTCTTCATGTGCATGGCTCAGGCCGCCGCGCTCGATTCCGGTCTGCCGGAGCAGCCAACGGTTCAGAGCCCACGGCCTAAGGTCCACGGCCGGCTCCCTGGACAGCAGCAGGTCCTCATACGACGGCATCCTCCGAACATTGATATAGCGTCCAAGTTCAGGGCAGATTCGTTCCTGGTCAAACCGCGCCGGGTTGGTGTATGGCAGCCGCACCGCGATCGGGTCCCGGCGAAGCGAAGCCTTGGGACGGCGGCAGATCGCCGCCGGAAGTCTCTCCCGGAGCGACTGGCGCAGGATCCCCTTGTCCCACTGCCAGCATCGCGGCTGCAAAGAGAACACAAA
>CAYRPT010000628.1:0-2683 GCA_964425895.1 uncultured Solibacteraceae bacterium
CCCTCGGTCGGCTACCTCCTGCGGGGCACGCCGGAGGAACCCTCGCAGCCCGGCTGGGGGGGCCGGTTCGTCCGCATCTGGGATGGGAGAAGGACCGTATTCGACCGGCTCACCACCGAGGCGGACCAGACAGAAGTGTTCGGCATTGTCGAGTTCGCGCTGCCACTGCCAGAAGGCATGGGCCGCGAGCACTCCGCCACAATACTATTCGATAACCGCGTCCCCGTCGCCGGCGTCAATGACGGCCGGACGCTCCGCTTCCGTTTCTCGCCCCGCGACGCGAAGCCGTGGACCTATGTCATCAAGAGCGGCTTTGCCGCGCTGGACGGCCGGCGGGGATCGTTCACCGCCGTGCCGCCCCCGGCAGACCGCACCGCCCGCCCGTCGCAAGTCCACCCCAACTGGTGGATCGACGATCCGGATCCCGCCGCGGCCGAAGGCATCCACCACGGAGCAAAGCACGTAAACAGGTGGCGCGCGGATTTCCTGGCCGATTTCGCCCGGCGCATGCTCCGCTGCCAGGCGCCCGCTGGCCGCTAAGACCGTAAACGCCATGCGGTGACGTATGCGATTGAATGGACCAGCCTCATGCACTGCGTTTCCGGCAATACAATCGCGTGCACCGGCTGCGGCCAGCGGCCGGACACGCGCGATGGAATCAACGCTGGCGGCGCCGGGTCGGTCCGTCTCGCCGCGCGCCATGATCGCGATTCCGGGAGCACGCCTGCCGGCGGCGCCGGAGCGCGAAGCAACGAATCGGGTTCGACGGACTGAATTCCCAAAGGAGGTAATGAGGAATGTCCCGCAAATCGCTTTGGCTTCTGGCAGGAGCCGCATTGATCCTGCTGCCGGCGCTGGCGCCGGCTCAGGTTAACACGGCCACAATCTATGGCGCGGTCACGGATCCCTCCGGGGCGTTGGTGGCCCTGGCCACCGTAACGGCAACCAACGAACTCACCGGCGTGGCCTGGACGGCCACCGCGAATGAAGGCGGTGAGTTCACCCTGACCTTCCTTCCTCCGGGCCGCTACGTCGTGGAGATTCGCGCTTCCGGCTTCAAGCTGAAGCGCGCCACGGGGCTCGAGGTGGCGGCCGGACAGCAACTGCGCCTTCGCTTCCCCCTGGAGCTTGGCGATGTGGCCGAGAGCATCACCGTCACCGTGGAAGCGCCCCTCATCAACACGGCCAACGCGCAGCAGGAGTATGCCGTGACGAACGTGCGCGCGCTGGAGTTGCCCACCGCCAACCGCGACTGGAGCGCGCTGCTCAACCTGGGCGCGGGCGTCACCGTGAGCAACAACGCGGTCGCCATGAACGGCTTGCCGCCTGACGGCTTCCGGTTCACCGTCGACGGCGCGAATGCCAGCGGCAACGGCGAGTCCGAAACGCTCACTTCGCTGGGCTTCATCAAGGCAGTCAGCCTGGAGGCCATCCGCGAGGTGTCCGTGGTGAGCGGCATTGCGCCGGCCGAGACGGGCCCGACCCTGTCGGGCAACGTCAACGTGGTCACCAAGAGCGGCACGAACGAGTTTCACGGCTCGCTGTTTGAGAACAACCGCATTGAGAATTTCAGCGCCCGGAACCAGTTCCTGGCGACGCGGCCGCCGCTGACGTTCAACCAGTTTGGCGGCTCCCTGGGCGGGCCGATCGTCCGCAACAAGCTCTTCTTCTTCGGCGTGTACGAAGCGTACCGCTCGCGGGCCTTCGCCTCGGTCAACGGCAACGTCCCCACCCAGGAGTTCCGCGACATGGTCACCGCCGCGCAGCCCGCGATGAAGACGTTTTTTGACACGTACCCGGCGCCGAATACCGCCTACAACCCCGGCGCCGTCACCGGCTTCTTCCAGAGCGCCGGCTCCAGCAAGGAGGACAGCGACCACTACAGCCTTCGCGGCGACTACAACATCACCTCCAGTAGCCTGCTGTCGGTCCGCTACACTCAGGACTGGCCGTTCCAGCGGACACCGCGCGTCTCGCCGGCGAATCACCGCACCTTCGATGTCAAGACCAAGAAGGGCGTGGCGAGCTACATCCACGGCTCCGCCGGCTGGACCGCGGAAGCCCGCGTCGGCTACAACCGGTTCGAGCGCGTTCGTCTGGACCACATCTATTCGCTGGGCATCAGCGCCATCACGGGCAACCTGGGCTTCAGCAACAGTGGTGAGCTCATGGAGAATCTCGGCGAGAACTACAGTTTCGAAGAGGTCGTCGCGATCAACCGCGGCCGCCACTCCATCAAGTTCGGCGGCCTGTTCCAGATGTACAAATCGGGCCGCAACAACGAGACGGTGCCGGAGTTCCGCTTCGCCAATGTCGCCGACCTGCTGGCCAACCGGCCCAGCCAGGTGACGATCAGCTTCGGCGTCCGGCCCTATACCTTGTACAACTGGATTCTCGGCGGCTTCATCCAGGACGATTTCCGCATCACCGACAAGCTCATGCTCAACCTCGGGATTCGTTATGACCACTTCTCGGTTCCGAGAGAGAACAGCGGCAGGCTGTTCAACCGGACGGGCCCCTTCGGCCTGGGGCCGTTTTCCGATCCCAACAGCATCTGGGACTGTTTCTGGTATGGCGCGGTCTTCTTCCTTCCGCTCTATCTGACGGTTTTTATCGTCGGCGGCTTCTGGGAGGTGCTGTTTGCATCCGTACGAGGCCACGAGATCAATGAAGGATTCTTTGT
>CAYRPT010000629.1:0-2647 GCA_964425895.1 uncultured Solibacteraceae bacterium
CCCGCCGGCCGCCGCATCCGATCCAGGCTCCTGCTTCCGATATAGTGGGCTTCAGGGCGCTAACCGCGCGGCTGCGCGCCTCCGGCGCAGAGGCCGCACGTCATTGAAAGGAGGGAACATTCACCAATGTTCCCGGGAGAGGGAATTTTGCGGCCGTTCTTCGCGCTGTTTTCGCTTCACCTTTGCCTGTCGGCGCAGTCCAGGGACCCTGAGGAGCTTTCCCGGCGGGCCAGGGAGTTCATGGCTGCCGGCCGTTACGCGGAAGCCGTTCCCCTGTACCGGGAACTGCTCGGGCTGCTCCCCGGCGATGCGGGTGTCTCCTTTCTGCTCGGTCTCGCGGAACTGCAAACCGGCGCACCGGAGGCGGCGGAACGCCGCTTCGAAGAGGTCGTCCAAGTGCAACCCGGCCATGCCAACGCCTGGCTGTTTCTGGGATTGGCGCGGGTAAAGCTTGGAAAACTTGACCTCGCCCTGCCGTCCCTCGAACAGGCCGTCCGGCTGGACCCTAAGAACCCGCTGGGCCGGCTGGAACTGGCCGACGCGCTCCTCACCCGGAACCGCCACGCCGCGGCGCTCGGACATTTCCGCGCCCTCACGGAGTTGGATCCGAAGGACGCCCGCGGCTGGTACGGCCTCGGCCGCTG
Organism: uncultured Solibacteraceae bacterium; assembly: GCA_964425895.1. Classification (GTDB taxonomy): domain Bacteria; phylum Acidobacteriota; class Terriglobia; order Bryobacterales; family Bryobacteraceae; genus CAYRPT01. The sequence continues at coordinate 645 of CAYRPT010000629.1, forward strand.
CCACCTCGCGCTCTCGCGGGAGCGATTCGACCTGCTGGAGCGAACGGCCTCCGGTTCGGCCTGGTACTACGCCCTGGTGGGGCGGTCGCGCCTGGAGCAGCAGCAGTTCGGCTCGGCGCACTACTACCTGCGCCAGGCCCTCGCCGCCAAGCCGGGCTTCCGCGGGGTCCACGCCGCCCTCGCCGAGGTGTACCGCCGCTCCGGCCATAACGACTGGGCGGCGATCGAGGAAGAGAGGGAAAAGGCGGCCAAGCCGGCCGACTGCGCCGCCGCGCCGCTCGAATGCGCCTATTGGGACGGACGCCATACCGCCCTGGTGGAGAACGCCGGATCGCGAACGGATCCCGAGAGCCTCTATTGGCTTTGCCTCGCCCACTCGGCTTTGTCACGGCAGGCGTTCGAACGGCTGTCCGAGCTTCCGCCGTCGGCGGTGTCCCACCGGCTGGCGGCCGAAATCCTGGCGTTGCAGGAGCGCCATGCCGAGGCTTCAGCCGAGTGGCGCAAGGCGTACGAGATGGAACCGGGGAACCCCGCGCTCGCGCTGGAAACCGCGCGCTCGCTCATGGCGGCCGAGGACCATCGGAGCGCCCTGCCGATCCTGGAGAAACTGGCTGCCGGATCGCGGCCCCTGGCGGATCTCTTCCTTCTCCTCGGACAGTGTCTCTTGTCTCTTCAGGAGCCTGCCAGGGCCGTCCCTCATCTCGAGCGAGCGGCGGCCGGCTCGCCCGGGGATCGAAGGGCGAGGGCCGCGTTGGGACGGGCGCTCCTGCAATCCGGCGAACCGGGCCGGGCGATTCCGCACCTCGAAGCCGCGTTGCCCGATGACACGGACGGGAACCTCCATTACCTGCTCGCCCAGGCGCACCTGCGAGCCGGCGACCGGGAGACCGCCGCCCGGCTCATCGCGCGCCGGCAGGAACTCCAGCAGGCCGCCCGCAAGCTCGCCGAGGAACGTGACCGCAACTTCCGCGTCACGCCTCCGTCGAGCGCGGCCCCTACTCCGGCTCCCGAACCGTGATCACCTGGTTCGCCTTGATGTCCCGCACCGACTGCCGCGCGCCGCTGGGCCACAAGATCTCGAGCTCCTCCACCCGCTCGCTGGTCCCCAGACCGAAGTGGACGCCCTGATCGCACGATGAGGAGTAGCCGCGGGAGCTTGTCCTGAAGTAATGCTGGCCGCCGATACGAAGCTGCGCTCCGATGCCCTGCCGGTTGCTCCGCCCGCCCACGAGTCGGACGCGGAGCCAGGCGCGGCCCGCCGCCCCCGTGTTCCGCCACAGCTCGGCCGGCTCGCCCAGCGCCGTCACGACGACGTCGAGCCGCCCGTCGTTGTCGAGGTCGGCCGTCATCGCACCCCGGTGCGCTCTCGCGGCCCCGGACTCGAGACCCGAGCCGGGAACCGCCGCGAACTTCCCGTTGGCGATGTTGCGGAACACCGCGTTCGGCAGGCGATAGCGGTTGGCCTCGAGCATCTCGATGCGGTCGTTCACGTGGGCGCAGGAAACGAACAAGTCTTTCCAACCGTCGTTATCGAAATCCGCCAGCAGCGGGCTCCACCCGCTCCGGCCGACGCTCAACCGCGCCAGCCCGCTCTCGATGGTCGCGTCCGCGAACATCCCCTTGCCGAGGTTGCGGAACATGGGAAAGGTCTGCCCCGCGAGCGCCACCACGAAGATGTCCGGCCGGCCGTCGTTGTCGTAGTCGCCGAAGTCGGCGCCCATGTTGGAAATCGTGAGGCCGTCGTCCCGCAGCGCGGCGCCGGACAGCAAAGCCGTTTCCTCGAAGGTCCCGTCGCCCCGGTTGCGGAACAGGAAGTTGTTCAGGTAGTCGTTGGTGATGTAGAGATCCGGCCAGCCATCCTGATCGTAGTCGGCGGCCGAGACCCCCATCCCTTTGCCGGGTAGGACCGCGATTCCCGACTTCGCCGAGACGTCCTCGAAAGTCCCGTCGCCCCGGTTCCGGTACAGCGCGTTTGGCAGTTCGCGGAAATACTTCGGGTGGCA
>CAYRPT010000630.1:0-2641 GCA_964425895.1 uncultured Solibacteraceae bacterium
ACTGGCAGCGAGGACGAACTGCTCCGCGTATTCCGAGACAGCCGCGACACTATCGAGCGGACGTTTCGCGCGTTCTACGAACAGGAGCTCAGGCCGCGGATGGAACAGGAAGCGCGGCTCCGCCGGATCACTTGAGGCCAGGCACGGACCGGCGGGCCCCGGAAACTCTCTCCGCCAACAACGCTTTCAACCCGGCCGCGGTTCGCTGCATATGGGGCGCCGCGGCGAGGTTTACATACTCGCCGGGATCCTCATGGTGGTCATATAGCTCGACCCCGTGCCCGGCGCCTCCCCACTCGGTGTAGCGGTACCGCTCGGTGCGGATCGAGAAGCCAACCACAGGGGGGCGGCGGGGCGGGCGATGCACGCGGTCGCTGCTGTCCAACGTGGTCAGAGCCGCCTCGCGGCCCGGGGCCGCCGGATCCTCGAGCTGAGCTCTGAGGCTGCGGCCCTGCACGTACGCCGGAGGAGACAGCCCACAAAGCTCGGCGAGCGTAGGGTAGATGTCGATCATCTCGACCACGGAGCCCGATCGGCGGCCGCGGCTGGCCTCAAATCCCGGCGCGGCGATCAACAGCGGCACGCGCGCCGAGTTCTCGAACAGGGTGGTCTTCTGCCACAGCTTGTGCTCGCCCATGTGGTAGCCGTGGTCGGAGACGAACACCACCACGGTGTTTTCCCAGAGGCCGAGGCGATCCACGGCGTCGAGCACGCGTCCCAACTGTGCATCCATGAAGGTGATGGAAGCGTAGTAAGCCTGCACCGCCATCCGCTTCGTCAGGTCATCCAGCCCGAGCTGGTGAGGCCGGTCGATCCAGGCGGCGGGCGGGATGTCGACCAAGTCGTCGAGCGGCTCGGCCGGCATACGGATGAGTTCCAGAGGATACATGCGGAAGTACTTCTTGGGCGCCACATACGGAGTGTGGGGCCGGTAGAAACCCATCGCGATGAAGAAAGGCCGGCCGCGATGAGCTTGCAGCAGTTCCGCCGCCGCGCCGGCGCCGATGCCGTCGGTCTGCTCGGCGTCCTCGCCGTCGGCCGCCAGCCAACTCAGCGTGGCACCCATGCTCCGGCCCTGCACGTCGATCGAGTAGATCAACGGCTCATCGTCTTTGTCCCGGCCGCGCGGGTTCACCACCTCGTCCCACGAGGCGGGATCGTCCTCGCCCGCCGTGCCAATCTGGGTGGGAACGCCGTAGTGGAAGACCTTTCCCACGCGCGCGGCGTAGTAGCCGTTGCGCCGGAACAGTTGCGGTAAGGTCACGACGTTGGGAATGTGCTGGCGGAAATTCGTGTTGTTGGTCCGGACGCCGGTCTGGTCGGGGTACAGGCTGGTCATCAGCGAGCTCCGGCTCGGGTTGCACACGGGATACTGGCAGTAGGCACGGTCGAAGCGCACGCCGCGGGCCGCCAGGCGGTCCAGATTCGGGGACTTCACCACGGGGTGACCGTAAGCGGAGAGGTCGTTGTTGAGGTCGTCCGACATGATGAGCAGCACGTTCCGCTGGTCGCCGGCGAGCAGGCTGCCGGCAAGGAAAAGGGCTATCAGAAACGCGCAGAGGAACCGCATGACGCAACCGAGCATAGCATCGTTCCGCGGCGCCCGGCTGTAAGCTGAAATCAGCTCCCCGATATGGCTACGACTGCCGAGCGAGAACGCGAGTTCTACAACCGGGTCTACGCCGCCCATCTAGGTCGCCCGGATCACGAGTTGATCATGAACCGCCGGGTGATGGTGGCCGCGCTCAACGATCCGGCGCAGACGATCTGGGAACGGCGACGCCTCTATCTCCGCGCCTGGGCCGCATTGGTGACGGAACCGATGGACGGTGTGAAGGTCCTCGACTACGGCTGCGGCCCCGGGGAATGGGGGGTGCTACTGGCCACCGAGGGCGCTCAAGTGACCCTGCTCGACCTGGCGCCGGCCGCCATCGAGCTCGGCTTGCGACGCGCCCGGGCAAGTGGCGTGGCCAGCCGCGTGCGCGGTTTCGCCCAAGATGCCAGCGACCTGAGCTGTTTCGCGGACGGCGAGTTCGACCTGGTATTCGGCAGCGCCGCCCTGCATCACACGTTGAAGTACCGCTGGGCGCTGGAAGAACTGGTGCGCGTGATTCGCCCCGGCGGCCGGATGGTGCTGGCCGAAACCCTCGGCAACAACCCGCTGCTGAACGCCGGGCGGCGGCTCCGCGCCTGGCTGGCACGCGAGAGCGCCGATCAGGGTGAGGAGATCGTACTGACCGAAGCCGAAATTGATCTCCTGCGGTCGCGCTTCCGCTCGGTAACAGTAGCCCCGCTCAACCTGCTGGCCATGGGAAAACGCCTGTTTCGCGGACGCTTCACCGCCGGGCCGGTGCGGTTCGGTATTCGGGCCCTGGAGCAGGCGGATGCCGCGCTCCTCCGGCGCTTTCCCGCCCTCGAGCGCTACTGCGGAGAAGCAGTGATCGTCGCCGTCCGCTGACGACCGGCGCCGGTCAAACGACCTCTCCCAGGCGGCGGATTGCCAGAATCATCAGATCGTCGGCGAGCGGGGCGCCCTGAACGAATGCGCGCAGTCCGGCGAGGCCGCTCGCCACGACCCGGGCGGCTGACTGTCCAGCGGCGCCGGCCAGGGCATCCTTCAGACGTTCCATCCCGTACTCAC
>CAYRPT010000631.1:0-2638 GCA_964425895.1 uncultured Solibacteraceae bacterium
CTGGTGCCCGCCGTCGGGGCTGAAAGTGAGCGACTCCACCTTTCGCCCGGTAAAGTTGATCCGACGCACAAAACCGCCGTCCGCAAGCCGCCAAACGTCAACCACGCCGTCGTGCCCGCCTGCGGCCACCAACCGGTTGTCCGGTGAGAAGCGCCCGGCGATGGTCGGCGCGGCGCCGTTCCGATGAAGCACCGCGGCCACGCTCATCTCCGCGGTGTTGAAGACGCGAACTCCCGACTTGTCACCCACCACGAGCAGCAGCTTGTTGTCGGCCGTGAAATCCAGCTCGTTGACCGCGCCCGACACTTTGCCCTCGCCAATCCGGTTGCCTTCCGGCATGCGCCACAGCCGGGCAGTGCCACTCTCTTCGCCGGTGGCCAGCAACGCGCCGTCCCGCGACCAGCGCAAGCTGTCGATGCCGGATGTGTGCGGCAGAGTGCGCAGAAGCTGGCCGTCGGCAGCGGCGAACAGACGCAGAAGGTCGTCCTCTCCTCCGGCGGCGAGCGTCTTGCTGTCCGGCGAAAACGCCACGCGCTCAACCTCCTGCTCGGCCTTCGTGCTCCAAAGCAGCGTCCCATCCGCCACCCGCCAGACCGAAATGTCATTGCTGTACTTGGTCGCCGTGGCGATGAGCCGGCCGTCGGCTGAGAACTCCGCGCATTCCACGGAGCCAAGTTCCCCGTTCAGATCCGCCACGCGGGACCATACCAGCCGCAGAAATGGGACCCCTGGTGTCGGAGGCGGAGCTTGCGCCGCCGGCGCGGACCATGGGACCGCACAGAGGAAGAAGAGAAGTGGCTCCGCCATCGGCGTCCTCGCCGGCCGGCTGCGGGGTTCCATCCGATGAAGCTGCATGCTTCGATCCCTTTGTGCTTAGTATATGGTTCATTGCCCGGCGGCCTTGCGGAAGAATTCGAGCGATTCGCGGGCGCAGATCTCCCAGCGGAAGCGCCGGGCGCGCTCGCGGCCGAGCCGGCCCAACTCACCGCGCAGCGCGGGCGAGCTCAACAGGCGGTCGATCGCGTCCCGGACCTCGGCGGCACTGCGGGGATCGGCCTGGAGACCGGCGTTGCCGGCGACCTCGGGCAGCGAGGATACGTTTGAAACCACCACCGGGACACCACACGCCATCGCCTGGGCCACCGGAAATCCGAAACCTTCGTAGAGCGAGAGATAGGCGAGAAGCGTGGCTCCAGCCGTAACGAAGGGCAGATCCTCTTCGGGAATGTAGCCGAGGTAGCGCACACCGGGCGCGGGCGACGTCAGCCGCCGATAGGTTTCGGGCCTCGCCCAGCCGACTGGCCCGACGATCACGAGATCAACTTCCTGGCGCAACGAAGGCGCGAGCTGCGCGTAGGCATCCAGCAGGATGTCGAGGTTCTTGCGCGGCTCGATCGTCCCGACGTAGAGGACGTAGGGTTTGCCAAGCTGATACAGCTCCGCGACACGCCGGACGCCCTCAGTCGTTACCTGGAAGTATGCCTCGGGAATCCCGGAGTAGATCACCGAAACGCGTGATGGGTCGAGATCGAGGATGCGCACGGCGTCTCGCTTGGTGTTCTCCGAAACCGCGATCAGGCCCACCGCTTTCCGCAACACCGTGGCGGCGAAGTTCCGGTCGGCTTTCACGTTCGCGGGTGTGTGCAGCTCCGGCAAGAGCCAGCAGGTCATGTCGTGGATGGTGGCGGTCAGGGGGATCCGGCGAGGCGGTACGCGCACCTGGTTCGAGCAGTGAAAAAGATCCGCGCGCGATACCAGCAAGTCCATCGCGGGGTTGCCTGGAATGTTCAGGAAGTAGAGGAGCCCCAGACGCGGCCAGGTCGACCAGGCGCCGGCCACTGACTCCTCATGAGTTAGCGCGCCGAAACGCCCGAGGAAGGGAAAAACGCGAATGGCATCGCCCCCGGCGGCCGCGCGAAGATGGCGAATCCAGTGATAGAAGTAGCTCTTGATGCCGGCGCTGCGCAGCAGCAGAGGCGTGGCATCGATATCGATTCGCATCTCAACCCAGGATAGAGGTTACGAGGCGCTCAGGCTTCGAGCCGCGCCGCTTCTCCCTGGCAATAGACCTCGCCCGCCTGGTTGATGCGCACCCATTTCCGGCCGATGCGGACTTCGGCCCAGCCGTGGCAAAAGTCGGCGGCGTCCTCGTACCTGGGGTGAATCGCAAAGCGGCCTTCGGCGTCGATGTAGCCCCATCGGCCGCGCCAGCGGACGGCGGCCAGCGTCTCGCAGAAGCCCCGGCAATCCTCGAATAGCGGGTTGACGCGGAACCCGCCGCCCCGGTCGATGAAGCCCCAGAGCGAGCTGAGGACAACACCGGCCAGCCCACCGGAGAAGTCCCGGGCGTCGTGGAACTCCGGATAGACGGCGTATTCCCCGGTAGCGTCGATGAAGCCGAATCGGCCGCGCTCGGAAACCCGGGCCAGCCCTTCGTGGAACGGGAACGCATGTTGGAAACGGGGAGCAATCACGAGTTTCCGCCCGGAGTTCACATAGCCCCAGATTCCACCGAAGTGCGCCGGCTGGAGGTCCGGGTTCACGGCCGGGGGCGCCGGACGCTCGCCCGCGGCGCCGCGAGATTCGAACACGGGAGCCCCGGATCGCAACCGTTCGTAGGCCTGGTTGATTGCTTTGA
>CAYRPT010000632.1:0-2627 GCA_964425895.1 uncultured Solibacteraceae bacterium
CCGCAACGAGACCTTCCTCTATCACATGGCGCGACTCATCGAAATGCTGCACTCTGTGGAGAAGATCGAGGAGCTGATCACCGACCCCGAGCTCCTGAGCGAACATATCCGCGTCAAAGCCGGCCGGAACAACAACACCGGCGTGGGTTCCTGCGAGGCCCCCCGCGGTACCCTGTTCCACCACTACGAAGTGGACGATGACGGCCTGGTCGTCAAAGCCAATCTCCTGATTGCGACCGCACAGAACAACCTCGCCATGAACCGGGCCGTCGAGCAGGCCGCCCGACGCTTCGTCAGTCCGGGCCGCCTGAGCGAGGGCATGCTGAACCGGGTGGAGGCCGCCATCCGGTGCTACGACCCATGCCTGTCCTGCTCCACCCACGCCCTCGGCCACATGCCGCTCATTGTTGAGCTGCGGAACCCTTCCGGCGAGCTGGTCGACCGTCTCGAGCGGGGCTGAGGCCCCCGCGGCGGCCACGGGCGGGCGCAGGTCTCGGATGATGACGACGCTCTTGATCGCAATCGGCAACAGGCTCCGCCGCGATGACGGAGTGGCTCACCAGGCCGTTGCTCTGCTGGCGCCGCCGCGCGGCGTCCGGACGCGTTCCGTGCATCAGCTTACCCCCGAGCTGGGTGAGGAGATCGCCGGCTTCGATGAGGTTGTGTTTGTCGACGCCGCCTCCAGCGAGACCCAGGATCCGTCTCTTGAAGAACTCGGCGAAGGACCAGTTTGTCCGACTCTCGGGCACGCGGTGTCGCCCTCTGCGGTGGTGACACTGGCACGCCGATTGTATGGCTTCCGGGGTCGGGTCTGGGTGTGTTCGATCCCGGTGGCGGACTTCGGCGCCGGCGAGGAATTGAGTCCCGCCGCCACCGCCAGGGCCGCCCGCGCGGCGCTCATCCTGCAAGCCTTCCTGGATGCGGGGCGGGCCCGCTGAGACGCCGCCCGGCGCGCGGCGAGCCCCCTATCGCACGAGTACCTTCGCCAGGCCGGCGTTGTCGGCTGTGTCGTAGATCCGCACGACCACCAGCGTCTCGCCTTGCGGCTTCTGTTCGAGCTCCAGGCGGAACCGCTCGGACGGCGAATCGATGATGCCGTCGGACGCCGAGAGTGGAATCCACGGGCCCGCGTTGATCGCGTACTCGCAGCGCCGCAGGGCTGAAGTGGCGTCGCGGGCGGATACGTCGATCACCAACCCGGCGCCGCTCGGCTGGGGCGTCGAGGCCGTCACCACGGGCGGCGTATGGTCAATCAACACGGGTGCGCTCACCAACTCCCCGTCCCGCGCTTCGCGCGCCGGGTTGGACATGTGATCTGAAGCCACGACCCGGAAGTAATACTTGCCGTCGGCAAGGACATCGGAATCGAGCGTGTACCTGGCTTCCTCCAGGTTCGCGCGCAGTTGCTTCCAGGCGGTCTCTCCCTCCCCGCGAAAATCAAGTTGATAGGTCAGCTTGTCGCCATCGAGATCCTCGGTCTGCCAGTTGATCTGCAACTGGTCTGACTTTGAGTTGGTGAGCTTCTGGGTTGCGGTGCCGGTCACGGTGGAAGCCCCGGCCTCGCCCGTATCCGTAACCGTAATGCTGTAGGGCGCCGCGGCGGCGCCAGCCGATCCCGAACCGGCTGCCGGCGCTGCGGCCGGCGCGGCGGCCGCCTGGCTGGCAATGGTGATCCCGGTAACCCGGGGCGGAGCGTTCTGCGGCAAATAGGCCAGCGTAACGCTTTCGAGCGAGGGCGTGGTGCCGCGCGTCCCCCCGAACCGGGCGCGCCATTGGATATAGCGGGCGTTGGGGCTCGGGATCTGGCTGCCCTCCGGCTCCGTCAGCGGCGCCGACCAGTCGCTCCACGTGTTGTCCGGCCGGGCCGAGTTTCCGGTCCGGCACTCAAACGTCACCGGCGCTCCGCCGCCCGCTTCCATCCGCCAGCTTAGCTTCCCCCAGCGGGCGACTCGCGAAGCGTCGTGCACGGGCGCCTCGTAGACACCCTGCTCCGCCGTCTCCTCCGCCACGCGGTACACCTTCCCCATGTTCCCGGTCGCGAGGAAAAGCCCTGATTTCCCCTCCGCCAGGCGGATGGCCTCCTCCTCGTTGGTTTGGACCAGCAGCGATGCCTTGCGGTCCGGACCCAACTCGTAGAGCCTCCCCTTCTCATCGGTGGTAAACAACAGGCGGTCTCCCCGCACCATCAGGTCGTACGCGTTCTCCTCGGTTGAGTTCCAGAGCGTCTCCACCGTATGGTCGGGCTGCACCTTGTACACCGCCGACTTCTCGATGCCGGGAATCTCCACCAACGGAACCGCCGGCGGTGCGGCCGCGCTTGCCGCCGCCGGCTTGGCCGGCTGCGTGTGTTGCGGCGGTACGATCCCCTCCGCTCCCTCCGCCGCTGTGATGGTGATGGACGTGTGAGCCACCGGCGCCGCGGTGAGCCGTCCCGGCGCCGCCGCGGCCGCCGCGGTTTGCCGGGCCACCGACCCCCCCATCGCGGCGGCGTAGACCGAGCCGTCGCTCATCGGAACCAGCGCGCGGATCTCGGGCAGGTTGGCGTCATACAGAACAAAGGCTTTGTTCGCTGCGTTGACCCGGTAAAGGATCCCGTTGGGTTCCGTCCCCGCGAGGAGCCGGCCCTC
>CAYRPT010000633.1:0-2590 GCA_964425895.1 uncultured Solibacteraceae bacterium
CTTGTGCTCCTGGTAGTGCTGCTCGCGCTCGCGGCCGGGTCCATTGCGTATTGTTGCCTGGTGATCGCCGCCGTCGGGCGAGCGCCGCGCCCCGCCGGCAAGGAGCCGGCCGACGGCCGTCCGTTGCCTGCCGTCTCCGTCCTCAAGCCGCTTCGGGGCATGGATCCGGGGCTCGACGACAACCTCCGCTCCTTCTTCCGCCAGGACTACCCCGAGTTCGAGATCCTCTTCGGTATCGACGATCCCGGCGACCCCGCGCTCGGCGTCGTGGAGCGCGTTCGCGCCGAGTTCCCCGGTGTCCCTTCCCGGGTGCTGATCACGGGTGAGTCGCCGTATGCGAATCCCAAGGACTTCAGCCTGGAGACCATGGCGAAGGCCGCGGCCAACGAGATTCTTGTCATGAGCGACAGCGACATCCGCGTTACGCCGGACATGCTCCGCACGCTGGCCGCCGAGATGGGCGATCCGGCCATGGGTTGTCTGACGTGTCCGTACCGCGCCGTGCCGGGCGCCGGCTTCTGGAGCACCCTGGAAGCTCTCGGTATGAACACCGAGTTCATGGCCGGTGTCCTGGTCGCGCGGATGCTCGAGGGGATGAAGTTCGGCGTAGGTCCGACCATGGTGATCCGCAAGGAGGCGCTGGCGAAGATCGGCTGGTTCTCCCGGGTCGGCGACTCCTACATCGACGACTTTCTGATCGGCCGCTACACCGCGGAGGCGGGCTACAAGACCGAGCTCTCCGGCTACGTCATCGAACATCGGATCGGCACGATGCCGTTCTGGAAGAACGTCAAGCATCGGGTCATGTGGCAGCGCGGCACGCGCTTTTCGCGTCCGGCCGGTTACTTCGGCCAGATCTTCACCTACCCCATTCCGATCGCGCTCCTGCTGCTGGCCGCCGCTCCGGCGTGGTGGCCCGTGGCCGCCGCCGCGGGGATCCTGCGCGTGGCCGCCGCCTGGACGGTCGCGGTGGTGCTGCTCGGCGATCCGTTGCTCCGCCGCTGGTGGATCCTGTTACCCGTGCAGGATCTCCTGTCGTTCGTGAGCTGGGCGGCGGCGTTCTTCGGCGACACGATCGTCTGGCGCGGCCGGCGTTTCCGGCTGGGAGCCGAGGGACGGCTCATCCCTGGCGGATCCAAGTGAAGGGCGCAAGGTCTACGCCAGCCAGACACGGAGGATGTCGTGCAAACGGAGCAGACCGACACAGGCGCCGTTGCTGGAGTCGATCACTGGCAGCAGGGAGATCTGCGAGGGCCGGTTCTCCATCGCCCGCAGCGCGTCGAGTAAGCGGTTCTCCGGGCCGATGGTGATGGGGCTGGCCGTCATAATGTCAGCGGCCCGCAGTCCGCGGATATCGTCGTGAGCCTGAAGAGCGCGCCGCAGGTCGCCGTCCGTGATCAGACCGGCGAGGCGGGCCGAGCCGTCCACCACGCAGGCCGCACCCAGCGGGCGGCCGGTCATTGCGATCACCACGCTCTTGAGCGAATCATCCGGATGCACCCAGGCCACCTCGTCGCCCGTGTGCATCGCTTCGCGAACCGTGACCCGCAGGTTGCGCCCGAGCTGCCCCCCGGGATGGCGGTCCGCGAACTCCTCGAGGGAGAAACGGCGGACCTGCATCACCGCGATGGCCAGGGCGTGGCCGAGGGCGAGCGCCACCGCGGCGCTGGCGGTGGGCACCAGATTGCCGGGGTCGGCTTCGCGCTCCACCGAGGCGTCCAGCAGGATGTCGACATCGCGCGCCAACGGGGAGAGCCGATTCCCCAGGATGCCGATGAGCGGGGACTGCAACTCGCGCAGCGAGGGTACCAGGCGGACCAGTTCGGCCGAAGCGCCGGCGTTGGAGATCAGAATGGTGGGATCGCCGCGAGCGTAGAGCCCGAGATCACCGTGCGAAGCATCCGCCGGGTGGAGAAACACGGCGGGCGTGCCGGTGCTCGACAAGGTCGCGGCGATCTTGCGGGCGATGTGGCCCGACTTGCCGACGCCGCTCAAGACGACCTTCCCGGAATGTGCGGCGATGAGATCGGTCGCACGCTCAAAGGCATCGTCCAGCCGTTCGGCGGTCCGGAGGATGGCCTGGGCTTCAATCTCGAGGGCCGCGCGGGCGACGGTCAGGGCGGACGTATCCATAGAATCGGCGATGGCGCCGTGGCGCCTCCTGACTAGTATGCCGCGACCCGTTCCGGCAGCGGGTCCACCATCTCCATGTTGTGGCGCAGCAGGCGCAGCCGTGTGCCGTCGAGCAGGGGCCGCGCCCGCGACAGCGAGGCGGCATTGCGGAATTGGTTGGGATCCTCCTCAAGATCGAAGAGCATTTCCTGGCCATTCCGCCAAACAGCGTAGAGAGCCTCCCGGTCGCGCAGGATCTGGTTACCGAACCCTTCCATGAAGACCTGCTCGCGAGCCTTGCCGCCCTGCATGGCGGGGCTCAGCGAAAGGCCTTGGTTGCCCTTCGGCGGCGGCAGGCCGGTGAGGTCGAGCAGGGTCGGCATGATGTCCAGGATTTCGCAGAGTTCGTCCGACCGCCGGCCCTCGGGCACCCCGGGCCCGGCGAGCACCAGCGGAATCCGCATGTCGCTTTCGTAAG
>CAYRPT010000634.1:0-2557 GCA_964425895.1 uncultured Solibacteraceae bacterium
GGGCGGCCGCGCGACGCGGAGCGCCGAGCGATACGGTGACGTATTTGACCACCATGCCGTGGTGTACGACTTCGCCAATGGCGTGCGGGTATACGCCTACTGCCGTACCATCGACAACTGCTACAACGAGAACTCAAGCCTGTTGCTGGGGACGAAAGGCCGCTGCGATCTTCTCAGGCTGCGCATCACGGGGGAGACCAACTGGGAGTCGCCGCGCGCCAAGGCGAAGAACGACGCTTATGACCTGGAGCATGTCGCGCTGTTTGAGGCGATCCGTTCCGGCCGCCCGATGAACAACGGCGACTACATGGCTGACAGCACGCAGATGGTGGTGATGGGACAGCTTGCCTGCTACTCCGGAGTTGAACTCACCTGGGACCAGGTGGCTGTCTCGGACTTCTATTACCCGCCCCGGCCCGAGGAATGCTCCGCCGGCATGGAGCCGCCGGTAAAGCCCGGGCCGGGCGGTGTGTATCCGGTGGCGTTCACGCCCGGCGTCTCGAAGCTGCTATAGGGTTGGCGCCGGCGGCCGCGGGCGGTTCCTGAGGCCGGCTGCGGGCGCTGCCCAGCTTGGAGGCAAGGAACGGCCGCGCGGGGCGTATAGAAAGAAGATAACCGCCCGATAGGCTGACAGCCTTGATCGGGGGAGGAAGAGGAAGCGATGGAAGGGACGGTTTTCCCGTGGTGGATCTGGTTCGTGCTCGGCGTGGTTTTGCTGGCTTCGGAGTTCCTCACTCCGGGAGCCTTCTTTCAGTTCTTTTTTGGAATCGGCGGCATCGCCGTGGGTCTCGTCGGAGCGTTCGGCCCCGACCTGCCGCTGCCGGCGCAGTTGCTGGCGTTTCTCGTGCTCTCGTTGGGGAGCCTGGCGCTGCTCCGCAGTCCTTTGAAGGTCCGCTTCGCCGCCGGCGGGGAGCAGGATGTGGATCAACTGACTGGAGGCGTAGCCGTGGCGCTCGGCGAGATTCCGGTGCAGGGCATCGGGCAGGCCGAACTCCGCGGTTCCGTCTGGAGCGCGCGGAACGTGGGCGAGAGCGTCATCGTTAAGTCGCAGCGCTGCCGGGTGGAAAAGGTCGATGGCCTGACGCTGGACATCCGCGGCTGAGCGCGGCGGCAGGCCGGCATTCCGCGCCGTCGCGCGGGGATTCTTCTGGAGGTGAATCTTGGAAATTACGGGTGGTTTGATCGCACTGCTGGTTCTGGTTCTGTTTGCCATCATCGTGCTCGCGAAAACCGCGATCGTGGTGCCGCAGCAAAACGCATACGTGGTCGAGCGTCTGGGTAAGTTCCACGGCACCCTGAACGCCGGCTTCCACATCCTGATGCCGTTCATCGACGTCATCCGGTACCGGCTCCCTCTCAAGGAGGATGCGCTGGATATTCCCGAGCAGATCTGTATCACGCGCGACAACGTGCAGGTGGGCGTGGACGGCGTGCTGTATCTGAAGGTGATGAACCCGGAGCGTTCCGCTTACGGCATCTCGAATTACCGTTACGCCATCACGCAACTGGCGCAGACGACGCTGCGTAGCGAGATCGGCAAGATCGACCTGGACAAGACGTTCGAGGAGCGCACTGCGATCAACATCGCCGTGGTCAGTGAGCTCGACAAGGCTTCGGATCCCTGGGGTGTCAAGGTCCTGCGGTACGAGATCAAGAACATCAATCCACCCCAGGACGTGCTGGCCGCCATGGAGAAGCAGATGCGCGCCGAGCGCGAAAAGCGCGCCGCCATTCTCATGTCGGAAGGCCAGCGCGATTCCGCCATCAACCAGGCCGAGGGCGAGAAGCAGCGGGTCATCAAGGAATCCGAGGCCAAGAAGATGCAGCAGATCAACGAGGCCGACGGCGAGGGGCAGGCGATCCTGACGATCGCCAACGCCACGGCCGAGGGTATCCGCAGCGTTGCCGCCGCCATTCAGTCGCCGGGCGGGCTCGAGGCCGTGAACCTGCGCGTCGCCGAGCAGTACATCGGCGAATTCGGACGCCTCGCCAAGACGAACAACACGTTGATCATCCCGTCGAACCTCAGCGATCCGGGCAGCTTCATTGCCGCGGCGATGCAGATCATCAAGGGAAGTCCCTCGCCGGCGGTGGCTTCCCGGACGGGCAACTGAGGCAGGGCCGGATGTGCGGGCCGGAGACCGGGCCGGCCGCCGCCAGATGCGTAACGTCGCGGCGGGCTATCGGTCTCCGGGTCCGGTGCGACGGTCCCGAAGCCCGGGCGGCAGCAGGTCGCGAATGCGGTCCATCAACAGGCGAGCGGGGTCCTCGGCGGCGAGCAGCGGCTCGGGGCTCACGCACATACCGAAGCGAAACTCGAGACGGGAGGCCGCCGATTCCAGGCCGGACTCCCAAATGGCCACCGGCACCGCGGGCAGACGCGTTTTGGCGAGCAACCTGATGAGCCGGCCGGCGCCCGGGAGAGGAGGGCCGGGAGGGCCGGCCACGGCGGCGGCGCCTTCAGGGAAGAGGCCGACAGGCCGGTCGGCCGCGAGCGCCTCCCGGAGCAAGCGCCTCAACTCCCGGGCGGCGGTGTTCGGGTCAGCGCCGGCGAACG
>CAYRPT010000635.1:0-2536 GCA_964425895.1 uncultured Solibacteraceae bacterium
TCGATGGATTGGCCGCCGGCCGGGCCGGCCGGCGCTGACGGGATCGGGCCCGCGAAGTCGCGGCCCCCGGCGGCGCGGTACGCATCCAGGTGCTTCGTGGCGCTGTCGCGGTCGTTCGCGAGCAGGTCCAGCAGCACGAGGCGGCGGGCCAATTCGGCCTTCCTGGCGGCATCGGCGGGGTCAATGCGACCGAGCAGCCGCGCGTAGTAGGCACGAGCGCGCGCGTCGCCGTGGCGGTCAAGAAACTCGGCGAATACCGTTAGAGTTTCGATGTCGGCGGAGGTCTCCGCGGTCTGCTCAATCAGAGCGAGGGCCCCCGCCGTGTTGCCGGCGGCCTCCATGTCGCGCACGCGCTCCGCGAGCTGCTGGGCCCCGGCACGGGGAGCGCCAATCCACAGTGCAACGATGACGGCGGTACCCCACACAAGCCCCCTGAGACTCCTCGATGCGAAACCGCTCCAAGTTGCTGGAATGGCTCCCAAAACCTTCATAACGCCTCCGATCCCTCCGGGTCCTTCCCACATTACAGCACGATCGCCGCCACGGCGCGAGACCGCGGCCAACAGGTTGATAGCTCGCTATTGTAAACTTTGCGGGAGGCCGAAGGGTAGCCCCGCGGGAGCCGAAGCGCCGCGGGCTCTTGAACGTGAATCTCCTGCCGGGCGGCACGCCTCCCGGCGGCGGTGAAAGGGTGTCGCGATGAAACGATTTGTTCTATTGATGATGATGTGCGCGGCCGGGTCGGCGCTGGGCGCGCAGGAGATGAAGATTGCGGTGATCGGGCTGGTGCATTCCCACGTCTGGGGCCATCTCAAGACCATGGTGGACGGGAAGGCCGCCCGCCTTGCCGGAGTCGCCGAATCGAACCCGGAGCTGGTCGCCGAAGCCCGCCAATCCGGAGTGAGTCCGGAGTTGTTCTTCGACGACTATCAGAAGATGCTCGACGCCGTGAAACCCGATATCGTCTGGGCTTTTGTCGAGAATAACCGCCACCTGGAAATCGCCCGCGCGTGCCTGCCCCGCAAGATCCACCTCATCTTTGAAAAGCCGCTCGCGGCCACCCTGGCGGACGCCCGCGAAATCAGGCGGCTCGCCGCCAGGCACGGCGTGGAGGTGATGACCAACTACCAGATGGCCTGGTGGCCCGCCAATTACGTAGCCAAGCGGGAGGCGGAATCCGGCGCCATCGGGCGCGTCTGGCGCCTGCACGGCATCGTGGGCCACGGTGGGCCGGGATCCGAAGGTCCGCGCAGCAAGTATTTTTTCGCCTGGCTGACCGACCCCGAGCGCAACGGCGGTGGCGCGCTGGTTGACTTCGGCTGCTACAACGCTCTCTGGAGCCTCTGGTACCTCGGACGCCCCGAGACGGTCTATGCGCAGGTGAATCACCTCCGTCCGGAGACCTTCCCGAAAGTAGAGGACAACTCCGTCATGGTGCTCCACTACAAGCAAGGCGCCGGCATCTTCGAGGGAAGCTGGGATCTGCCCCGAGGGTTCCAGGATCTGGAGGTCTTCGGCCTGGAAGGGAGTATCGCTTTGTCGCGGCAAGGTGTGGAATTGCGGCAGGGCCGGACCGAACCCCCGCGCCAGCTCCGGCTCGACCCGCTTCCCCCGGACCGCTCGGAGCCGGTCGCCTACATGGCGAACGCGATCCGCAGTAAGAGGCCGTTGGAAGGTCTGGTGGCTCTCGACATCAACGTCGATGTGGTGGAGATCCTTGAAGCGGCCCAGCGCTCCGTTGCCACCGGCGAAGCCGTCCGTCTGCCGCTTCCCTGAGACAATCCTGCTGCGGCTCGCATTCCGGCGTGACCCAACGTTTGCTGGTTACCGTGCCGAGGCTTTGCTGGTGGAGCGCGCCGCCCCAGTGCAGCCACCGGCAACTGTCACTTTATGTCGCGAGCCTCAATCATCCAGCAGGCAGATCGTGAGGCCGTCCAACAGCTTCGGGTAGAAGTCGGTGGACTTCTGCGGCATGACGCCGCCGGCGAATGAGATTTCCGCCACCTGCTCCACCGAGGCTGGCGCCAGCAGAAATGCCGCCTGGGCATTCCCGATTCGCACCTCGTCGACGGCGGCATCGAGCCCGCGAACGTAGTGGATGTGGCGCTGCTCACGCACGTCTTCCTCGCTGATGCCAAGAACGCGGGTAAGAAGGATGCTGTGCAGGGCGGCGACATCGGTTTCGCCCGGCCCGCGCCCCCGCTCGAATAGCCAAAGCTCGCTTCCCCCGCCGGCCAATCTCGCGGCGCTCCTGCGCGCGACCGCAAGCCCCGTCTCCGCGATCGGCGAGACCGTCGCCTTCATTCGGGAACATCGCTGCGAGGGCCTCGTGGGCGTCTCCCGCCGGGCGCGGCTGCTTCCCCCCATCTCGAGGCCCGCGAAGATCATTGGCCTGGCGTACAATTACCGCAGGCCCGAGTCCGCCCCCGCCCGCGAACCCGCGTGGTTCCTGAAGGCCTCCTCGGCCGTCATCGGCCCGGAGGAGAAGATCGTCATCCCGGAGGAATCCGCCCAGACCGTCTTCGAGGCCGAAGTC
>CAYRPT010000636.1:0-2525 GCA_964425895.1 uncultured Solibacteraceae bacterium
CTCTCTGAACCCGAAGGTCCTTCACGTGCGTAGCGTAGACATACGGCGCGAGCTTCTTCATACCCTTGACCGGATCGTCGAGCAGCCGGAGAAAGTTGCCAGTGTCGAAGTTGACGCCCAAATAGGGTGAGTCCACGCTCCGAATCAGTTGCAGCATCTCGTCGGCCGTGAAATCGATGTGGTTCTCGACGGCGAGCTTCACGCCGCAGGATTCCGCTTCTTTGACCGCCTCTCGAAACATGGCCGCCAGGCGCTCGAGTTGCGGTTGGTGCGGATCATGGCGGAATCGGAGGCTGCTCCCGACAACGCGCATCACGCCGGCGCCAATCAACCGCGCCCGTTCCAAGCTGGCGATCATACCGGCGTAAGCTTCGGTGTTGGTGCCTCCCTCGAGGCCGTCCGGGTGACCCCACGCATAGACGCGATCGAAACCGCATTCGTCGAGCGCCCTCTTGACGTGGCTCAGATAGGCAGGCGAAGAATCCGGCAAGAAACAGGATTCCAGAGATACGCCGTCCACGCCCAACTTCCGGGCGCGATCGAGGAAGTTCTCCAGCGTCATCCGCCGCTCGGGCGGGCGCTGCTCGGGATACACCTCGCCAAAATAGCGATGGTAGCAGTAGCTGTCGATGCCGATTTTCACGGGCGGTTCCCCCCAGGGAGAGCATACCGCGAGGCAGCCCCACGGCGAGCCGCCCCCTTGACATGCCGCGGGGCGCGGCCGGGACCCTCAATGGGAGACCGGGACCCCCGGTGCGGTTCTCCACCGGCAGCACCGGGGCGCAATACGACGAGCGCCCCGCAAACACGTCCACAACTCGACGAAGAATCAAGACGCTGTCCTCCATGCGAGATGACGCTTGCGCCCGAAGCCGGCCCTGGCGGCGTCGCTTCGTGCTACATTGAAGAAAATCCTGGTTGATGGAAGAGGGGTTCGTTCCATGGCTCGATTCACACGACGAGATTTCCTCGCCACTGGCGCCGGGGCCGTCTCCGGCCTGCTTGGACAGAGAACCGCTGGTGGCGCCGTCCGGCGCTCGGCGACCGACTGGGTCACCCTGGGCAACTCAGGTGTCAAGGTTACCCGCCTGGCCATGGGCACCGGCGGCAACGGCGGCAGCATGCAGCGTCAGATGGGACAGGCCGCGTTCACCCGCGTCGTCCGTCATGCCTACGACCGCGGCATCCGCTTCTTCGAATCCGCCGACGCCTACAAGACCCACGGGTTGCTCGCCGAGGCCCTCAAGGGCATACCGCGCGATTCCTACCGCCTGATGACCAAGTTTCGGTGGAACGGCGCAACGGACGTTCCGGCCACCATCGACCGCTTCCGCAAAGAGCTGAACTCGGACTACTTCGACATCCTCCTCATCCACTGTGTCACCAAGGCGGGTTGGCCGGAAGAGCTAAAGCCCATCCGCGACGCTTTCTCCGAGGCCAAGGTCAAGAAGATCATCCTCGCGCATGGGGCGTCCTGCCATGGACTCAAGCCTCTGGCCGATTTTCCCGGCAACCGCTGGCTGGATGTGGCGCTCCACCGGGTGAATCACAACGGGACCAAGATGGATGGCCCCACGGGCGGATGGGAGGAGACCGGCGACGTTCCAAAGGTCGTCTCCCATCTCAAACAGATCCACGGGCAGGGAACTGGCGTTATCGGGATGAAGCTGATCGGCAATGGGGCCTTCACCGACCCGGTGGTTCGTGATGCATCGATCAAGTTCGTTATGAACCTCGACTGCGTGGATGCGGTGACCATCGGCCTTCTCTCGGAGGCCCATGTGGATGAGGCCGTCGAGCGGATGAACCGGCACCTGAACGCGTAACGGCCGCGCGGCGGGATCGGCGTCTGCCCCGGACTCAATCCTCGAGCACAGGAAGCAAGTCCGGCTCGGACGTGCCGGTGGCGGCGCCATCAAGATCGATGTAACGCGGATCGAGCAGGCGGTCGAGCCGCACGTGGCCCATGGCCGACAGGATATTCTGCTTGAGATTCGGGTAGTCGCCTTCCAGGTTCGCGAACAAGTCGCGGAGCACCCGCCGCACCGTCCCCGTCTTCTGGTTGCAGCCGCACGGAACCAGGGGAGCGCCGGCTTCCCGCGCATAAGCCTCCGTCAGTTCCTCGGAAACGTAGACGAGCGGGCGAATCAGACGAAACTGGCCGTCCCGGGATGAGGTCACCGGTGGCAGTGCTCCGAGTTTCCCCGTAAACAGGGCGTTGCGCAGGAAGGCTTCGCAGAAGTCGTCGGCGGTGTGGCCGAACGCGATAACGTTGGCGCCGAGGCCGCTGACCACCTCATAGACCGCGCGCCGACGGTACCGGCTGCACAGGTCGCAGCCGTGGTCCGGCCGTTCCTCGAGCAGCCGGAACGATGGTTTGTCGTGGAAGTACGTCCACTCGACATCCTTCCGGCGCAAGTACTCCCGCAGAGGCTCCACCGGACGGAGGAACTTGCCCTGCTCGACCGTGAAAGCACAAACCGAGAACTCGACCGGGGCCCGCTTGCGGAGAAGGAGCAGAGCGT